>JAIOZF010000083.1 GCA_021740745.1 Crocinitomicaceae bacterium
CAATACTCATATAGATCAATCGTCAGCCTATACAATTGAGGGTGTTGATGCCGAAGTCATTCGTCATATTTTCACCGCCGGTAAAATTGATGAAAATGGTGTGCTTGGCAAGAAAAAAGTCACGAATGGTTACTACATTCTTAAAAATGGCAAATCATCCTCTCTTGCGGCTTATAATCATTTAACAGATCAGCTTGAACGAATTGAAAAGGAATATATCTATGGTATCAAACCAAAAAACGCCGAACAAGCCTTTGCTTTTGATGCTTTAATGAATCCAAACATAAAACTTGTCGCACTTCAAGGAGTCGCTGGAACAGGTAAAACTTTATTAGCATTGGCCTCAGCACTTGAGCAAAGTAAAAACTATAATCAAATTATTCTGGCGAGACCTATTGTTCCCTTATCAAACAAAGATATTGGTTTTTTACCTGGTGATGCAAATGATAAAATTGGTCCATATATGGAACCTTTGTGGGATAACTTAAAATTCATAAAATCTCAATTTGGTGAAAACGAGAAAAAACACAAAGCGATTCTCGAGATGGAACAATCGGGTAAAATCGTTATAACTCCCTTGGCATTTATTCGCGGTAGAAGTTTATCCAACATCATGTTCATTGTTGATGAAGCTCAAAACTTAACTCCCCATGAAATCAAAACAATAATTACCCGTGCTGGTGAAAACACCAAAATAGTCTTTACAGGTGACGTACATCAAATTGATACGCCATACTTAGATGAAAACAGTAATGGCTTAGCCTATTTAATTGATCGATTAAAAGGACAAGAGTTATTTACCCATGTTAAATTAGAGAAAGGTGAGCGATCTGAATTGGCGAACCTGGCGAACGATTTATTATAAAATAAATAGGCGTATAAGCGTTGATATGCGCCTATTTTAGGACATCCTTCAGTGCTCCTTTCAATTCTGGAAATTGAAAGACATAACCAGTTGATTTGATTTTTTCATTGGATGCTTTAAGTCCAAGGAGAAGAACACTAGCCATTTCGCCAAACAGTAATTTCATCATAAAGGCTGGAACGTTTGGAAACCAAAATGGTTTATTCAAGGTTTCTGCCATGGCACGCGTAACTTCTTTGTTTGTATCGCAAGCTGTAACCGCATTATACGTTCCACTTAGCTCTTTATCTATTATGTGCTCAAAAATCCCTACCAAATCAACAGCGTGGATCCAAGGCATCTGTTGAATTCCTGAACCAAGTGCCGAACCGATACCTAGTTTTACTGGTGCAAGCATACGTGGAAGCGCTCCACCCGATTTATCAAAGACTACTGCCGTTCGCACTTTGGCAACAGGATATTTCTTAGCAAACAAATCAGCACTCTTTTCCCAATCGCTAACTAAGATTGACAACCAATCTGTTCCAAATGGATCGCTTTCTAGATGAATGCGCTCATCATCTTCATATCCATAACAATTTATGCCTGATGAAGTAATAAAGTGTTTTAGATGTGGCATTTTTGCTTCCAACGAAAACAGAAACGTATTTGTTCCTATTCGCGAGCTAATCAATTCCTCCTTTCGACTTTTTGACCATCGTTTATCTGCAATTCCAGCACCACTCAAATTGATTAACACTTCCACATTACTTAAGCAACTTTCATCAATTTCTTGCTTCAAGGGATTCCAAAAATATTGATTCTTACCTCTAGGATTTCTAGAAAGTACACTCACCGCATAACCTTTCGATTCTAATGAACGAACAAGTCGCTGACCAATTAATCCTGTTCCTCCGGCAATTAATATATTTTTCATGAAGTGTTTTAACAAGTAACAATAGGCTAAGCCCATTGTTTGAAAAATTAAAAGAAAAAACGTCCATTTATCCACTCTGGATCTAAAATGGCTTCCTTCTTTTTATAAAAGTTAATAGCGGGTGTATTCCAATCAAGTACCTGCCAATCCATTCTTTTTACACCACGGGACTTAGCAATTTCTACAACAGCGTCAAATAATTGAGAGCCTATTCCTGTTTGCCGGTATTCTGGAAGCACATAAAAATCTTCCAAGTACAAGCATTTTCCTTTCCAAGTAGAATAATTAGTGAAATATAAGGCAAAACCAACAATTAGATCCTTTTCACAGGCGACGATTGCATCACAAATACCTTCATCGAATAAATGTAAACCCAATTCTTCCGCAGTATTCACAACTGCATCAGGAGCTTTTTCGTACAAAGCCAAGGCATGAATTAATTCCATTATAGCCAATTCATCGCCCCGTTGTGCTTTGCGGATTTCCATGTCTTATTGAACTCCAGCTAGATTAAATCGCAAACGAATACCAGTACTCATGTTTCCAGTTGGATAAGAGGTAGCTACTTTAGGCGTATTTAATACCTGATCATAATATAACTGCACAGTTAAATTCTGTGTTAAGTTATAATCTGCAGAAGCTTTAATAGAAATCACCTTTTGTCCTGCCGTAGCTTGATTTGTGTTCTCAACAATTTTTCTTACAACTGTTAAATTATCTCTGAATGACATGTCGAATCGGAGATTCAAATCAGCTGCAGGGATTTTTTCAATTGGCAGTTTAACTTTTGTAAAACGGTAGCCAGTTCCAATAACCCATTCATTTCCTAAAACTTCAGTAACTTGATTGTTATTTAAAGAAAGCGTTGCACTTCTGTCTTTCTTAAACTCAAATTTGGTGATTAGTCCCTGACCTTTAATATTCCAAGTTGCATCAATACCAATAAGTGGAGAAAAACGCTCTGTCATGGTTACATTTTGAATTTGACGCTCTGCAATAAAATTATTATTAATGTCCATTGACATTGCATCTCCATTATTATCAAATTCTGCATTCAAGTTGGTTTGAAGTCCAGACACACTAATAGTTGAACTATAAGCATGACGTATCACAAAGTTTTTTACATACTTCTTAGCAAATTCAAACTTGTTCAAACCATTGTAGTTAATTGACCAATTCGGTAACGGTGTGTTGCGAACAGGGTTAATGTTTTTATCGTTTACTGCTCTGTTTGTATAAGACGAAAGGAACGCACCTGTCACAACTTCTTGCTGTGAACCGCCGTAGCCACTATAGTAACCAGATGTCAATGGATTTGCATTGCCATTTTGAGCTCCTAAAAGTTGAGATACTAATTCACGGTTATCTAATAAGTTTTGGAACGTTGATGATTCATATTCCTTACCTAATAAGGCAAAAGCAGATCCAATTGAAAGGTTTGAGTATGTTAATGTACCTGTTTCAACCTGACTTTGACTTTCATATTGTTGCGTTGACTCGTTCCAACGATAGAACTCACTTGAATTATTTCCAGCAGTTCTTGTTACCGTTAATTCGATGGTCAAATCTTTCATTGGTTCTAAACTCGCTCGCAAATTCAAATTTTGAGTATGCGTAGTTGTAAATTGTTTATTTAAATTTTCATTTTGAACCAACCAACCATTCGATGCAGCAGTTGTTGCAATGTTAAAATTAGTTTCTCTACCCCAAACGTCATAACGCTGTTGACCAAATACAAATCCAGCTAAAGGTGAACTAAAACCACTGTTAAATCCAAGAATACTACTTTCCTGATTGTAACCAGGTAACATCGTACCGTCGTTCAGCGCATAGGTTCCAGATACATTTCTTACCGTCATCACTAAACGAGCTAGAAAACCTCCAACAGGATGTACCTTACCATTTCGTTTTTTCTCAGCTTCCTCGCGTTTCTTTTTGCGCTCATGCTTCTTTTTTGCACGTTCCCACTTGCGCAACTCTTTAGGAGTCATATCTTCAATTGGCTTCGGCGGCTTTAATTCGTCAGTTGCTCCAGGTTTTGGAGGTTCAGCCCCACCTTTGCCGTCAGCAGTTCCACCTCCGGATGCACCTTTAGCTCCAATGGCACCACGTGGATTCTTGCCGTCAGAAGTAACCTTCTTAAAATAGGGTACTTTATTGTATAAATTCGTAAAATTCATTTGACCAGTCATGTTAATTTGACGGTTGTTCTGAATTGTATTTCCAAAGTCTGTTTGTCCTAGCGGTGATCGTTGCCAATTATAAGTACCAGCATATTTAATATTTGCACTCATCCAATCAGTCAGTGGCAGTTTATCCAATGGCAAGGTATAATTCAAACTATAATTGTGAGAATAATCCATTGTACGTCCAAATGTAGACATCTGATTGCGGATCGTATCTTTAAATGCTTGATAGCCCAATGGGTCTAATTTTCTATCTACCTGACCATCTCCTTCTTCAAAAATGGATCGATTTGCAGCGCTAAAAGTGAACTTTAAGTTCTTAGTTAAGTCATAACCTAGATTATAATTTCGGTTCCAATTGAAACGCTTCAAGTAAAGTGGATCAAATTCATAGTCAGGAACAATGTTGTTTCTAACTTGACGCTCATTGTAAGTACGCAACAAATCATTTGTAAATGAAATATTCTTTGGTCTAAGGAAAAGGTTGAAATCTTTTATAAGCGCAAACCATTTCGATTTTTGCACAAATTTAACCTTCTTAAATGGTTCGTATGCTTTCGTTTGGAACGAATAATTATAATTCAATCCACCACTCCATGTTTTGGTACGATCATAATTGGTATTAAAATCTCTGTGAAGGTTTTCAGCATAAGCATAGCTTGCAGACCAATTTGATATTCGATAGAATCTTGGTGTAGCGCCTGCCTTTGCTTCTTTGCGAACGCCCGTAAAATTATATGATTTTCTTTCCGTAAAATCTTGACCTAATTTAGCACGTTCTCTTCGAGTAGCTAAATCATAATCACCCAAACGAACATCCGGATTAAATGGATCATATTCTGGGTTGATAATACCCATTGAATAACCATAGAAGAATGGTAAAGTCACTTTCGCTTGACGACCGAAGAATTGACCTAGCTGAACATTCGCGTTCATGTCAAATCCAATTTTTTCATTCCGCTGTCTTTCTTGAACACGACTTTCAACGCTTCCCCAGTTAATACCTGAATAGTTCCCTGACATCGCTACATTGGCAAAATCTGCCATTTGCACTTGCATTTGCGCAACTGCAGCTGATCCACCTTCGCTAACGAAATCCGTTAAGCGCAATTCATTAATCCAAATTATAGCACATTTTGCCTCTCCATCATCTGGCCATACGTTATTTGGGTCATTTAAAGATGGATTACGAACACCTACCATGATCGTTTTGATTCCTTGGAGGTTTGGACTTCCTTTAACTTTCAGTCTCCTTTTTGCATTTTTTGGATCAACAGCTGAATATTCTAATGTATATGCAACACTGGTGCTACCACTTTCTATCTTACTGTTTCGTTCCTTCTTTAAATCCAATAAATCATCAAAAACAATTTCTATATCATTGGTTGTTGGCCAAATATCCTCCGGCAATGTTGCTCCCCATTGCGTTTCATAAAGAGGCAATTCATATTCATAATAATTGTCTGCGAAATCGGTACCCAAACGAACGAAGACCGTCAAATCTTCATTGTTCAAAGGTTTCAGTGGGGTAACTTCCTCAGCATGCACAAACATTTTCAATTTCTTGTAGGTACGCACGTCAAACTGAACATTTTTGTAGGCTGCTCGTGCATCACCATCTTGCAAATTACAAATATCCAATACCAACGACTGTTCATTCAATTGACGTTGGAATGTTTGAGATGGGTCTACCTCTCTTAAAATTCCGGGTGGAATTTCATATTTAATCGGCTCACGTTGATCATTTTCCTCGACGTTTACCGCACCAATATTAAAACTTGTAAGATTTGGATCTGTTTGAACACTTTCCCCTGGTTGCGTTAAATCCAAAGCATATCGTCTCCATTCTCCACGAATAAACTCTAAGCGAGCAAATCGAAGTAAAACCTCTTCATCAAAACCTTTCATGAACATACGCATGAAACGAATTGATCTGAAATCTTGAATTCCATTTACCTTTTTTTCAAAATCAAGTACTGGAATTTTAAATTGATACCAACGCTCTGTTTTATTACCATTCTGATAAACTTGCACATTGGTAATATAATTCTTTCCTACTTGCATGTCATTTGGACGCAAACTCACACGGTATTGGAAATAAGCCTCAGATTCTGACAAGTTATTGTCTTGATTGATATCTTCAATGTCAGGCATATTGGTTGCTTGAGTAGGATACCCTTCCGCATTTAATACTGTTGACATTTCTTGGGTTGGGGAATTCCCTTCCATTCCGTTGTATTTCTTGTACCGCTCTAGAATGTTCTTCTTGTCAGTATCATACTGATCATCGCGGTAGAAATTATAATTATCATTTGATGGATCAGCAATCATTGCTGCTTTTGCAGCGGCACTCAATGTCGCATTATTTTGTACCCAAGTCACGAAATTTTGATATGCCTGTTGCTCTTTTGCTGTTTCCCAACCGTCTATTCCAACATCTTGATTCTTCCTCGATTCAGGATCTGTGTCAAATGCATTTACAACGACTTGTTGAGTTGAGACTCTTGCCCAAGCTGTTGTGTCCAAATTATCTGTGATTGATGTGCCAAAGGGAGGTAAACCATTTTCAAAACTTTTTCTAGAATCGGGAAGAATATCCTCTGAAACATTTCCTAGATTGAAATACAGATCACCACCATTATGCTGAGCGTTTGGATTCACCCCTTCCGCATCTTCGTTAAAAGGATCCAACACCCAAAATTGGATAAATTCAATATTTGTTTGTTCAAAATCGTTTGTACTTAAAGATCGCATAATCCCACCCCAACGGTTCTCTGGATTTACAAAGGTCCCATCTGGATTATAGGTATTCGTCGTATCATAATTGTACATTCCTCTTTCAAGCGGGTAATATGCTAATTCAAGAATTGGAATATTTGGAATTGAACCGTATTGCTGTTGTAGGTTCGGAAAAATGTCCGTTTGATTCACTAAGCGCATACGACTATCCGATAACATTGAAGGGTCATCCTTGATATGCTGAGGTGTCAATGCATTATTTTGATAGAACAGTGGATCAATTAAGTACCAAGCCATATTCGCACGCTTAAATCCAGCTGATAAATTCTTTAGAGTTGCCTCTGGGAACAAATCGGGCTGACCTTGAGGAATTGAGGCCAATCTCCAAGCTGTTAATGAACGCAAGTCAATTGCACTTTGGGCTCCTTCGAAATCATCGATATAGGAAGTACCGTCTTTGTTAATTGCTCGCGGTTGACCTGGAATCAAATGTGCAAATTCACCCGTGAACGACAAAGTTGATTTTTGATTTGTCGAAATTACAGGTAACATGTCAACCAACTTGGTTAAGAATGGAACATCCGTTCTCCATTGAACATCTAAACCAATGATGTTATTCTTAAACGGTTCGCTTCCGATATCTACTTTTTGTGTAACGGGGCGTTCCATCATGCGCATCCAAGTACCGCCAATATTAAATTTATCACTGAATCGATAATTATAATGTGCACCCATTAACGATCGCGCTTGGAAACCGAACACTGAATTGCTTTCAATGGAAATTTTTATGGGAGTGTTCGATTCTAAAATACCAGTATTCAAGATTTTAACACGACCAAGATTATAATCGACCGTAAAGTCTGTTCCTTCAATTAATTTGATACCACCCGCAGTAACAGTTACGGCTCCTTGAGGAACATTTAATGCATTTAATGGAATATCAGAGGTAATTGAAGATTGGTATTCTCCCTTAAATGTAAAACGATTCTTAGCAGGAATTTGTTGTGCAGCCGTTTTTGTCGAATCATACAATTCGGTAAATGCAACTTGATCTATTACTACATCAGGAATTCCAACATTTTGCAATTTTGTAGCCAATGTTTTACCAAAAGGTTCAGCAGTAGAAAAATAAATCCGTCCATTTTTGCGGTTGATTGTCCCGCCATTTTCGGCACGGTTACCATTAAATTCAATTGGAACAAAATCAAAAACCCCATCTGAGAAAGGTTGATTGTTTTGATTCAATTTATCCATTTCCAATAAAGTGACTAATTGCTTATCGTCCACACCGGGGAGTGGGAAGAAAGGAACAGGGAGTGATGTCTCCGGATTGTTGTACAATAAATCAATTCTGAATCCAGCTTGATCTACTTGATACGCACCAATTGAATAGACATTCTTCATCATCAAATCCCATATTTTATTATTCGGACTTGTTATTGTTGGTTTCAACAATTTCATGATTAATGCTTGCTGACCGTTCGCTCCATCTGTAGAGAACTCACCAACTTGATAAGTCTCACCTCTATATGTATACTCATACGACACACCAAGAACCTCATCATTATTCAAAGGTAAATTCAAGGAAATATATCCCAATAAGGCGTTATATGAATACTCTTGATCGGTTAATTTACGCGCATTTTCAACTTTTTCATAGTGAATTGCTTGTTGAAAAGGCCCAGGAGCTGACACTTGAGAAGACAATGCACTTACTGAATTAACGAACCCACGAACTAAAGGTTGATTGGCAGCCCAATCGTAAAGATTATTTGCCTCATTATCAGGAATATCTTCTGCAACATTTCCTCCAGGAGTTCCTTGCCAGTTCTCCGGTTTAGCCTCACCTAAATCGGCAAACGCCAAGATGTTACGCGTGTTTTCCGTATTATTCGTTCTGTTCGTTACCCAAACCTCTAAACGCGTAATGTACATCGTTGAACTTACAATTGGCAATGTTGACATTGCTGCATCATAATTCTGGTGATGATATAAATTTAAGAAATAGTGACGATTGGCTTCATAATTATCAGCTGACAACTCGAAACGCTGTGTTTGCGCTTTACCTGTAATATTAATTTCCTGTCGTTTACCTTTAGATGAAGCAGCAATTAAGTCAACTGTCGAACGTCCAAATTTTAATTGGGTTTTTGCTCCGAATAGTGTTTGAGATCCTTGAATCAATGATGTTGGGAGCTGCAGCGCAACATTCCCTAACTCAATTTTCTGCATGATTTGATCTTCATCACCCGTATATTCCAATTTTGAAATATTGTCAAAATCAAATGCAGCTTGGGTGTTATAACTTGTTCCAATTTTCAGTTTCGTTCCGATTTGTCCAACAAGGTTCATTTGAATTTGCTGATTGAAATCAAAACGCGTAATTCGACGTTGTTTAACTGGTAGAATTGGATTGTCGTAACGGGATGAGTTTACGCCAAAAGACAATTCGACAGATCCTTGTGGACGGATAGTTATTTCATCTGATCCAAAGAAATTTTCAAACACTTTGCTTCCAATTTTAATTGGAAACTCCATTGGTTGATTTTCAGCTGTTTGTTCATCAATACGATCTTTCCAGTTTTGACGCATTGACTTTTGACGTTCATATTCCAAAAACTCCTCCAAGGTCATCATGGAAGGATTTCGGTAGTTTAAATTAGAACCAATTGTTTCCTTGAATACATATGTTCCTGTTGCAGGATCATAAACAATTGTTTGTTCAACAGAACTTGGATCACCCAAGTCAAAACTTTGAGGAGTAGTTTGAGTTGGGTCTAGGTTGTTATTGATTGGAAATGGCAAGGTATCAGGTTGAGCAACCAAATTAGGTGCAACCAAAATCATTAAGGGTAATAGAACCGACTTAACTATGTTTTCAAAAAGTAGTATATTCTTCTTTTTCAACTTATAATATTTTCAGTGCTCCTTTAATTAAGTACTCCACAGAATCGTCGCCCAAAGATACTTTATCGAGTGCTTTTTCTGCTAATTTCTTATCGAAGCCCAATGAAATCAAAGCAGTTAACGCATCAAATCGATTCGTATTGTTTTGGTTAAAAATATTTTCAGTGCTAAACGTCATTTTTAACATTTTGTCCTTCAAATCTAAAATAACTCGTTGTGCTGTTTTTGCACCAATCCCCTTGATACTTTGTATCGTTACGACATCCTCGGACTGAATCGCATGCGCAATTTCATCAGGGACAAGTGATGAGAGCATAATCATAGCTGTATTTGGGCCTATACCAGAAACTGAAGTTAGATGAACAAACATTTCTCGTTCTTCTTTTGTCGCAAATCCGTATAGTAAGTGCGCATCTTCGCGGACAATTAGCTTTGTGAAAATTTTCACGGCTTCTGCATCACCGATTGAAGAAAAGGTGTTTAATGAAATTTTCACTTCATACCCAACACCTCCACATTCGATAACTAAATCAGTTGGATTCTTTTCAATTAAGCGGCCATTCAGGTGTCCTATCATTCTTTATTTATTTTGTGCGTCAACAACTGCAATTTTCACCATATTCACGATTTCACGAACGGAAGAACCCATTTGCATGACATGTACCGATTTTTTCAAACCAACCAACACTGGACCAATTGCATCGCCTTCTGTCATCTGTTGAAGCAATTTATAAGCGATATTTCCAGATGAAAGATTCGGGAAAATTAATGTATTCACTTGTTTATTTGCAAGTTGTGAGAAAGAAAATTTTTCCATCATCAATTCATTATTCAACGCGAAATTTGCTTGAAGCTCACCATCTACAACTAAAGATGGGTAATTTTCGTGCAGAATATCAACTGCTTTCGCCATTTTCTCAGAATCTGGTCCTGGTGATGAACCAAAATTTGAATAACTCAAGAGAGCAATTTTTGGTGTTACCTTGAATTTACGAATTGTTTTCGCCACATTCACTGTAATCTCTGCAATTTGCTCCGCTGTTGGGTCAAGATTAATTGTTGTATCTGCTAAAAATAACGGTCCACGCTTCGTGTTCAAAATATACATTCCAGCGATCGTTTTTACATCCTTTTGCAAACCAATGGTTTGAATCGCAGGTCTCACTACATCTCTATAATTTCTTGTAATTCCAGAAATCATTGCGTCAGCCGCACCCGTTTCTACCATCATTGCACCAAAATGGTTTCTTTCGCGCATAATTTGAATTGATTCAAATTCGGTAAATCCTTTACGCTTGCGTTTTTCAAAGAACCCTTTCCCAAATAAAATTCTTCGTTCCTCTTCCTCTTCCGATTTAGGGTCGATTATTTCAACATCAGGGAATTCGATGTTGTATTCAGCAATCAATTTTTCAATTTTAGATCGTTTTCCTAATAGAATAGGGAAAGCAACTCCTTCTTCCCAAGCAGTTTGAGCTGCCTTAAGAATTTTAATATTATCTGCTTCAGCAAAAACAACCCTTTTTGGATTCATTTGAGCTTTCTCCGTAATGTTTCTAATTAGTTTATTATCAAGACCTAAACGGCTTTTTAATTCCATTTCATATAGGTCCCAATCGGCAATTGGATTCTTTGCCACACCAGATTCCATGGCAGCTTTTGCAACGGCAGGGGCGATGTAATAGATTAATCTTGGATCAAGCGGTTTTGGAATTATTTGTTCACGTCCAAAAGAAATATTTTTTTCTCCATACGCTTCAATTACCTCCTCTGGAATTGTTTCTTTCGCCAATGAAGCCAATGCTTTTACAGCAGCCAACTTCATTTCTTCATTTATTGTGGTTGCTCTCACATCCAAGGCACCTCTGAAAATATACGGGAATCCAAGTACATTATTCACTTGGTTCGGATGATCTGAACGTCCCGTTGCCATGATGATATCCTTGCGAACTGATGTTGCATCTTTATAAGTGATTTCTGGGTCAGGATTTGCCAACGCGAATACAATAGGGTCTTTTGCCATCGATGCTACCATATCCTTTGACACGATATCACCTTTTGATAAACCAACAAAAACATCAGCTTTCTTCATTGCTTCTGCAAGTAACATATCCTTTTTATGAGAGGAATAAATTACCTTACTTTCATCCAAATCTTCTCGTCCTTGCCAAATAAGACCTCTTGAATCAAACATCCAAATGTTCTCTACCTGAG
>JAIOZF010000010.1 GCA_021740745.1 Crocinitomicaceae bacterium
TGAACGTTTCATGCGACAGACAACCGTTGAATCAACAATGATTGTACGCACTAAATCACCCACATCAGCAGTTTCACCCCCGGTTGAGTGAATACCAATTCCCTGATTACGAAGAGTGTCTAAAAGTTCTTCCGTACCATTGATGATGGCTGAAATTACCTCACCTGTAACAAGGTTTTTATTTCGACCTATTGTAGACGAAAGTAAAATTTTATCTGTCGCACCAACACACAAAAGATCATCGATGTTCATGATTAATGCGTCTTGTGCGATTCCTTTCCAAACAGAAATGTCTCCCGTTTTTTTCCAATACATGTAGGCAAGTGACGATTTCGTTCCAGCACCATCGGCATGCATTACGATACAATAATCCTCATCTCCAGAAAGATAATCAGGAACGATTTTACAAAAAGCTTGAGGAAACAAACCTTTATCTACATTCTTGATAGCATTGTGCACATCTTCCTTGCCGGCGGAAACTCCTCTGAGATTATAACGAATATCTGACATACTTTTAGAAAAGATAAAGATAGTATAGTTTAAAAAAATGAATTTTTCAGTAAGGGATCATTACTCAATGATGATTTTCAACAAAGAAGACTCATGCTGACTAATTAGTTGAATAAAATATATTCCGCTCTTTAAATTTGTTTTTACTCCAGATGCGAGTTCCTTACACTCAAGTATTTGAACAATTTTACCTTCCAAGGAAAGAATATTTGCTGCACTAATTTTTGAAAGATCACCTTCAATTGAAAAATCGCCTTTCGATGGATTTGGAAATATGTTCATTTTATTCTGAACATTTTCTTCTATTCCAACACCAGATGTAATAACCGTTAGGGTATAGAGTGAAGTCACGTAGGGAACATCTATAGAGGTACCTCCAATGACAGGGACACTTGCAGGAACGGAAACATTGTAAATACCGGAAATGCTAACTTGGTTAGAACCCTCAGTTGTTGGTGTCCCAGTAATTGACAGACAACCATTTCCCCCACCGAGAACCTGGCAGCTAGCAGGAGCACAAAGAGTGGTGAGACCTATGTTTAAATTCAAAGGTGTATTGAAAGTGAAATAGTTAACATTCACCGCAACTGGAGGAAGCGGTAGTCCAATTTGTGAAGATAAATCTACCATCATTGTACTAGGAACGATTACTGTTATAACATCATTATAAGGTAAGGAAACGATACCAATCTCAAGAACAGGATTGGTTGCTGCATCGGGATAAAGTCCGGCTAATCCACCAGATAAAGCAATTGGATCAGGAACACAGTTTTGTGTGAATGACTGGTTAATTGAAGAAAGAAAAAGGAATAAAATCAATATATTTTTCATGATATTAAGTTTTAATGAAGCAAAGTTAAGATTAATTTATTTTTCCGTTCCATTCATTACTTTCCGAAAAGTATGCGAATGCAAGATATGTCTTCTAGCAAAACGATCTAAAGTAGCTGAACTGTTCAGTTTATTATATACATTTCTCGTCACTCCAAAATACTCGTAAACATTTCCATTTTGAAATGTCACTTTAAGCGTAGTGCCTTTATAGTTGTAATCATCAATACCCAAAGTTGTTGTTTCGGTATATTCAATTTTATTCTGCTCATGTGTTTCCGGCGAAATACTAACCAAAAACGCGTATGCATCGATAATAACTTGACTTTGAATTTCTGCTTCTTTCAATTTTGGATCACCTTCTTGAAATTTGTCAGGATGCCATTCCTTCACTAAATTTCTGTATGTTTTTTTTAATTGATTCAAGTCAGTGTCTCTGTCTGCATCGAACAATTTACGGTAATCAAGAATACGTTTCATGCGTTAATTTTGGAAGTGTTCACAACGTTCTACTTTTTAGAAAATTAAAATTGTTGTGCGCTTGTTTTGAAAAAATTTTCTGCAAAATTACCCTTTTTAAATGAATATGTGGTAATTGAATCAATTGAATGCGCATGAAACAGCCTTTTCTCTTAATTTTACGACACATTTCTAATCTTCAAACTTGTCAGCATCCGTCTTAATTATAACGCCACCATTTACGCAACTGAATACACCCTATCCAGCTTCAGCGTACTTGAAAGGTTTTCTAAACACTAGAAACATTCATTCCGTTCAGGCTGATTTAGGCTTGGAGGTGATTTTGGCGATTTTTTGCAAAGAGGGTTTAACCAAGTTATTTCAAGAAATAGAAAAGAGGGAACTAGTATTGTCGGAAAATGCGCGGCGCATTGTCGCATTGAAAAAAGAATACATTCTCAAAATAGATGCTGTCGTTTCCTTTTTACAAGGAAAAAATCCAACTTTTTGTCATTTGTTAAGTCAAGAGAACTTTTTACCGAAAGCAAGTCGATTTGATCAATTGGCAGAATTAGATTGGGCATTTGGTGTAATGGGAAACCAGGACAAAGCCAAACATTTGGCGACATTATTTCTGGAAGACATTTCAGATTTAATTGTTGAAACAGTTGATGAAAACTTTGGTTTTAGTCGCTATGCTGAACGCTTGGGTATGTCAGCCGCTTCGTTTGATGAACTTTATCAGGCCTTGCAAAATGAGCAAACGTACATCGATTCCATTTTGCTCTCCATTTTAAAAGAAAGAATTGAGGCGACGCAGCCAAGCTTAGTAGCTTTTTCAGTTCCATTTCCAGGAAATTTGTATGTTGCTTTCCGTTCTGCGAAGTTCATCAAAAGCAACTATCCTTCGATAAAGATTGCAATGGGTGGTGGATTTCCAAATACGGAATTACGCAGCTTATCTGATTCGCGCGTATTTGAGTTTTTTGATTTCATCACCTTGGACGATGGCGAAGCGCCAATTGAACATTTGATTGAACATATTGATGGAAATAGATCTCTTGACCTCTTGAAAAGGACTTTTACTTTAAAAGAAAATAAGGTTGAATATATTAATGGATCAAAGGACAAGGATTACAAACAAAGCGAGGTTGGTACGCCAGATTATAGCGATTTATTGCTGGATAAATATATTTCTGTCATAGAAGTTGTAAATCCGATGCATCGTATGTGGAGTGATGGACGATGGAATAAATTGACGATGGCTCATGGCTGTTATTGGGGAAAATGTACTTTTTGTGATATTTCATTGGATTACATCAAGGTGTATGAGCCAGTTTTGGCAAAACAGTTGGTTGACCGAATGGAAGAATTGATTCAGCAAACTGGAGAAACGGGATTCCATTTTGTAGATGAAGCTGCACCTCCAGCATTAATGCGCGAGTTGGCTTTGGAAATTTTGAGAAGAGACCTAACAGTAAGTTGGTGGACGAATATTCGATTCGAAAAGAAATTTACGAAGGATCTTTGTTTGCTTTTAAAAGAATCTGGGTGTATCGCAGTTTCTGGTGGTTTAGAGGTAGCGTCTGATCGTTTACTCAAATTAATCGATAAGGGAGTTTCAGTGGAGCAAGTAGCACAAGTGACAAGTCATTTTACGGATGCTGGAATTATGGCACATGCTTATTTAATGTATGCGTATCCAACTCAAACGGTTCAAGAAACAATTGATTCCGTTGAATTGGTTCGTCAACTTTTCGAAGCTGGAATTGTGCAATCTGGATTTTGGCACCAGTTTGCTTTGACAGCTCATAGTCCAATAGGATTGAATCCAACAGAATACGGAGTAATTAAAGACACGGAAGAAATTGGAACCTTTGCAAACAATGATATTTCATTCAAGGATAAAACTGGAATTGACCATGAAATTTTCAGTTTTGGCTTGAAGAAATCGCTGTATAATTACATGCATGGAATTGGCTTTGAAATTCCAGTGAACCAATGGTTTGACACAAAATTACCTAGAACAAAGATTCCATCTGATTATATTGAGAAAGCTATCAACGAAGAAGAATTCATTTTTCACGCCGCTAGTTCGAAGGTTGTTTGGCTTGGCGGACAACCACAAATTTCTTATTTCACCAAAACGAAAAAAGGGAAATCGTATGAGCAAGCAAACTTACTTTTTGAAGGAAATTCAAGTTCTATTGAAATTCAAGTAAGTAAAGAAGAGGGAAATTGGCTCGAAGTAATATTGCCTTTATTATCAAAGAATCAAAACAAAAGACTTACTTTCAAAGAAGTGGAAGAGCATTATTACACTATGAATTCAGAAGATTTTGAGCCGTTTTGGTATGGAAAATCGCTGGCTGATTTGAAGGAATTGGGCTTGTTAATAGTTTGATTGGACTTTAAGACATCAGGACAATAGACTTTAACATGTTAGAATGAAAAATTATAGTGATTTCACGCTAACAAGTCCTTTAGCGAAGCGGTCCTTTGTCCTTCGCGAAGCGGTCTTTGTTCGTCTCGACTCTCGGTTCTAAATTCTCAGTAGCCATGCAAATCCAAACTTTCCCCTTGCACCATCGTTACCCATTTCCCCATTTTCTTTTGGATGATTTTGAAGTGATGTTCCTCTTCTGGTGTTACTAAAGTAATGGCTTCACCTGGAGATTCTGCTCTTCCTGTTCGACCGATACGGTGAATGTAATCTTTCGGAGAGCGCGGTAGTTCGTAGTTGATGACAAAAGGCAAAAATTGAATATCGATTCCTCTTGCAATAATGTCAGTTGCGACTAAAACACGCACATTGCCATTTTTGAAATTGGTCAAGGCTTTAACTCGTGCTTCTTGACTTTTCTTGCTGTGCATGGCCATTGCATCTACACCATTTTTGCGCAATTTTTCGGTTACTTTATCTGCATTGAAAGCCGAGGATGTAAAAACCAAGACTTGCTTCATGTTGTTGGTTTTGATCAAATAACGCAAGAGTGGACCCTTTTTTTCTTCAGAGATGAAATAGCCAGTTTGCGTAATTAAATCAATGTTTTCTTCTGCTGTTTCAATTTTAATGATTTCAGGATTCTTTAAAACAACTTGAGTAATGCTCGATAAATCATCGCTTAAGGTTGCAGAAAAGAGAAGGTTTTGACGTTTTTTAGGGAGCAAAGAAAAGATCTCATTCATTTCATCCTTGAAACCCAAGTTCAGCATTTTATCTGCTTCGTCTAAGACTAAGGTCTCTACCGATGATAGATGAATAGCATTCAAACGAACTAATTCTAATAAACGTCCAGGAGTTGCGATTAGTACACTAACGCCCATTAGTCCTTTCATTTGCGGGTTAATTGAAACTCCCCCGTAAACGGCCATTGATTTGATTTTATTCTCAAGGGCAGAACCGAACAATTGGAATACATCACGCACTTGAATTGCCAATTCGCGAGTTGGAACAACAACCAATACTTTAATATGTCTATTCTTTATTGGTGCACTATCTTTCAGGTTCATTAAAATAGGCAAGACAAAACTTGCCGTTTTCCCAGAACCAGTTTGAGCAATTCCTAAAACATCACTTTTTCTTAAAACCGCTGGAATTGCAGCTTCTTGAATAGGATATGCTTGTGTGTAATTTTGTAATTCGATTGCTTTTAATAAAGCCGGAGATAAACCTAAAGTTGAAAAAGACATGCAAATTTTTTAAGTTGATCAAAGGTACAGATAAAATGTTGACTTCGAGAGCGTCTGTCACCTATTGTATAGTTCGTTGACTGAGGATCTCGAAGTTAACGAACCGTGCTCTCGAAGTCAACGAACTATTGATTTCTATTTGAAAGTTAGTAAGCCGATGCCTCAACCAATCGTATATTCAAAAGAAGTTGATTGAAATTTCGCAAAGTAGTAGCAATCGAAAGATGACTGAAATTATTTTCTTCCCATGTTATTTTCCCTTGTTCTTTCTCTCCGAATTTATAAACGTCTTCCAATGATAGAAGATTTGATGGTTTTTGCTTTAATGTTGATTCTCTGTATTTATTGAAATCAGCAAGATCTAATTTGATTTGTGCCAAATCTTTCCTCGCTTTACCGTTGTGATCAAAAAGAAAATCACTGGCAAAATTCAAACTGCTTCCATAATTACGGATTAGTTGTGCTTCCGTTAATCCTTCTTCACCGTGTGACGAATAAGCAATTAAACCAGTCTTGAGTGTTTCAATTTGGGTGCATAATGCATTTGCTTTTTCATGAAGTGTTTTGGCTTCTAAACTTAATGTGTCTTTTGAAAATGCAATTTGATTCTGTTCCGATGCATACAATGCAGCATCCCTCAAATGGTCATCCGAATTGTAAAAAGATTCATCTGTCCATCGACTTGTACGCAAATTGGTCAAGGTAAAAAGCAAACCACCCGCTGTTAAAATCAGAATTGAAGAAATGATTGTGTTGATTTTCGTTTCTGCATTGCGAATGCCTGTAAAGAAATAAACAGGAAGGAATAAAAAGAATAATATTCCGAGTGAAACCATCCACATGATGTTGGCAAAAGGCCAATGCATCACTTTGAAAAGTGTCGCTAAACTGATAAGGATTCCAAAAACTGTAGCAATACCAATTACTACTTTGTCTTTGGTTTCTTTTTGTTCCTTTACCCTTAAAATTGATAAAAGTGGCAAAAATAAAAAGCAAAAGGAAACAATTCCAAGGAGTATAAAAACACTTGCACCTGGTAAGTGCATTACTTTTAAAACTGCACCGATGATAAAGGTGATGGCAGAAAACATACCGCTATTTAACATGATTTTTTTCATGGCATAATAATTTTTGAAGGTTAATAATAGATTTGTTTCTTCTTGAATTTCCCGAAGATCTCGCTTAAAAAAACGAGGTAAAATGCTTCGGTAAAATTCCTCGAAGTGCGATTCGGCTAACATTTCTGTTTCGATTACACAACAAATGTGGTCCAGGAGACTGAGCTGCAGCTCCTCCGACTCAATTCCATTACGTCTAATGTCCTCAAGAATGAACTTTATTTGTTCGTCTTTTAAAACATACATCTTATCCCATTTTCGGTTTTAAGTCCAACAGAAAGATCATTGTATCAATGAACTCTGAAAACTCATTCACCTTTTCACTGGCTACTTTTTTACCTGTTTGTGTAATGGAATAATACTTACGAATGCGGTTTCCTACATTGACCACATCTGTGGTTAAAATTCCTTGTGCTTCCATTGCGTGTAATGTAGGGTACAACGCACCTTCAGTCAACTGAATTTTTCCACCCGTAAGTTCCTTTACCTTTTGAGTAATTTCATAGCCATACATTTTGTCGTTTTGCGACAATAACTTTAAAATGATCGTTTTTAAAGTTCCTTTGATTAATTCTGATGAATACATGGTACAAATATATACTATTTTATTTATATACCCAAGAATGTAATGTATATAATTTAAAAAGTTACAAATAAATATATTAATGCACTTAATATCAGAAATATAGTTGTTTAGTTATTTTTGAATTGAGCGACAATTCATTGATTACAACAGGAAAAAGGTACTGAGTTAACTTTTGTAAAATGAGAAAACGGAACATGTGTTGCTTTTAAGAAGTGCCTCACATTGAGTTAAAAGTAAGAGTGGTTTTAATTGTACATAGAAATGTAACATTATCCGTGGATTGTTTCTTCTTTGCCATAATTCTGGATGACTTGCGCTTCAAATTCTAACCATTCTTTCCAACGTTTGTTGACATCAATATCACCACCATATTTTCGAGCGAATCCAATAAATGTAGTGTAATGTCCAGCTTCACTGACCATCAAATCACCGTAAAACTTTGATAATTCTGGATCAGAAATGCGCTCAGCTAATAATTTGAATCGTTCACAGCTGCGCGCTTCAATCATTGCTGAAAAAAGTAAACGGTCGACTAAGCGCTGCTGTCTACTTCCTCCTTGCACCATGAATTTATACAATTCATTCACATAGCTATCTTTTCGCTCTCTTCCTAAGTCAAATCCACGTTGAATGATTATTTCATGTACTTGCTGGAAATGCTCCAATTCTTCCTTTGCCAAGACCAACATTTCAGTTACCAAATCAGTTAATTCAGGATTTAGCGAAATAATTGTTACTGCATTAGTTGCTGCCTTTTGTTCACACCACGCATGGTCTGAGAGGATTTCTTCAATATTTGTTTCGACAATGTTTACCCATCGAGGGTCAGTAGGAAGTTTTAATCCAAGCATTTCAGATGATTTTTACAAAAGTATAAATATTTACACTCGATTTATTTAGTGCTGTTCGATATGTTCTATTAATTCTTTTCTGACTATTTGTCACTGAAAATATTTTGGCTTGATATTCGTCAAAAAGTTGACCATGAGTAAAACTAAAGTCACCTATTCTTGGGCATTTAAAGAATTTATCTGGCCCCGAAAAAAAATTATATTTATTGGTTTAATCCTAATTCTAATCAGAAGTTTAGCTGCATTGGTGCTGCCAATTGCGAGTAAAAACCTAATTGATGTAATCATTCCTTCAAAGGACATGAATGGCATGTATTGGTTACTGTTGATTGTTTTTCTGTCCATTTTAGTGCAAGCAGTTACTTCCTTTACGCTGACAAAAATACTAAGCGTAGAAGCCCAAAAATTGATTTCAATTTTGCGAACACAAGTGCAACGCAAACTCTTAAAATTACCCATTGCTTATTTTGACAATAATAAGTCTGGCGCATTGGTTTCGAGAGTTATGACCGATGTGGAAGGGGTAAGAAATTTGGTAGGAACGGGCTTGGTTCAACTCATAGGAGGAACAATCACCGCCATCATAACAATGGTTTTATTGATCCAAATGAATGCCTTAATGACAGTCTTTGTCTTAGTGCCTGTCGGAATTTTTGCCTTTATTGCCTTGAAAGCTTTCGCTTATATTCGTCCAGTTTTTAGAGAACGAGGTAAAATAAATGCAGAAGTCACAGGACGTTTAACTGAAACACTGAACGGAGTGCGTGTCATTAAAGGATTCAACGCAGAAGAGCAAGAGAACAAAATATTCGAATCAGGAGTTGAAAAATTGTTCCTGAATGTGAAGCGTAGTTTGACTGCAACAGCTTTCATTACGAGCTCTTCTACATTTTTATTGGGACTTGCATCAGCAGGAATTATGGGGATTGGTGGTTATTTCATCATGAAAGACACGATGACGGTTGGTGATTTTATTTCCTTTACACTCCTTCTTGGTTTCATGATTGCACCAATTGTTCAAATGAGTAACATAGGCAGTCAATTGTCAGAAGCCATGGCGGGATTAGATCGTACGCAGGAATTGATGAATATGCCGGAGGAGGATGATGAAGATATTCGCACCATAAAAATTAACGAAGTAACAGGCAACATTGAATTCGAAAATGTCTCTTTTAGCTATGAAGAAAGTAAAGAAGTGTTGCACGATATTACTTTTTCTGCGCCATCTGGAAGTGTGACAGCATTGGTTGGATCTTCAGGTTCTGGTAAATCTACAATTGCTGGATTGGCTGCGACCTTTTTAAATCCAGTCAGTGGGAAAGTTACCTTGGATGGAGTTGATTTAGCAAAGGTAAATTTGAGCAGTTTCAGAGCAAATTTGGGAGTCGTTTTGCAAGATGATTTCCTGTATGAAGGAACGATTCGAGAAAATATTTTATTTCCTCGTCCGAATGCAAGTGAAGAAGAATTAGTGGCTGCTGTAAAAGGCGCATATGTGAATGAATTCACCGACCGTTTTGAGGAAGGATTGGAAACAGTAATAGGAGAGAGGGGTGTAAAATTATCGGGTGGACAACGTCAGCGAATTTCCATTGCAAGAGCTTTATTGGCAAATCCTAAGATTATTATTCTTGATGAAGCAACATCGAATTTAGATACTGAAAGCGAATCGTTTATTCAAAAAAGTTTACAAGAATTAATGAAAGACAGAACGACTTTCGTTATTGCACATCGCTTGAGCACGATTCAAAAGGCAGATCAAATTCTGGTGATCGAACAAGGGAATATTGTCGAAAGAGGGAAACACGATGAGTTGATTGCGAAGAAAGGTCGTTACTTTGATTTGTTTACTTATCAGAGTAGGATTTAAAGCTTAATTTTAAATCCGCCGTTAAAGAAGAATCCATCTAAAGGTGCCCAAACATCTGTAAATTGAGGTGTGTTTGATGGACCAGAATTTAAGCTTCCAAAGCGAGATTGTCGCATGTCGGTAAAATTCTCGGCATTCAAGAATAGGACAAAATTTTCAATAGTTCGTTCTACAATGATTCCTGTTGTGAAAAGGGACCTTGATTTAAATCCATTTGACAAAAGTTGTTCAGACTTAAACTCATAATCCCAACCTATGCGCCATTTGTTATCTTCAACAAATAATAAATCGCCCTTGATACTGTGCTTTGGTGTCAAAATTAAATTGGTCAAAACAGTTCCATTCTCAACGTACGCGTCAGTATATGTATAACCAAAGAACCATGTAAATTTCCATAGCGTAAGTTTTATTTGAGATTCAAAACCTCGACTATGCATGAATTCTCCTGAATTGGCATAAAACAGTGTGCCAGCGGTGTCAGCGTTCAATAAAATTGGATCTGTAATCAAATTGTAAAAGAACATTTGATTGAATGTGAAGAGTATATTTTCTGAACCGAAAGTGGATTGATATTTAAAGTCAGCATTTCCGCCATAAGATCTTTCCGCCTTCACGTTTGTTAAATCAATTGCTTGAATGTTATTGTATCCATATGGCTCTGAATCCTCATTGAAAATTGTTGGCATTCGATAACCCATTCCTCCACCTAATCTTACGCTTATTGATTTGGATGCTTTGAACAATGCACTGATTCTTGGAAGAAGGAAAAATTCACCATTATTCTTTCCAATCAGTGATTTACCTTGCACATTGTCTAGCCGAATTCCACTTTCAACAGAAAACTTTTTGCTCACGTCCCACAATGAATTTACGTAAGCACCTAAGGTTAAAAATGCTTGGTTTCTCAATTGTTTTGTATCGAGTATATCCTCTTCGAATTGGTCAGTGTATAGGTTTAGTCCAGCATTTAAAATATGCTTAATTCGGGTTAAATTGTAATTTATCTCACTGAAGGAATTTAGTTGTTCTCCTGAAAAACGAGAAAGATCTCCAGATTTATTTTGTCTAATTTGAATCAATCGTTTGAACGAACTAAGACTGTTTTTCACAGTAATCGAATTTCCTTTTGAGAATGAATATTTGAATTGTGCTTGAGAAGTATATCGAATACTTTTTTGTTGGTCGTAGTAAAAGTTTGCAGCATCAGCTGTTCCGCCATTAATAAGCACCATATCTCCACCCATTCTAGATTCATTTGTAATCATTCCACCTAAATAGAATTCAGTTTTATTTGTTGGATAGAAAAAGAGCTTTGGATTAAAATTGAATTTTTGAACTTCTGGCATATCCGAATAGCCATCTTTGTCTGCATCATAAGGATTATGCATGTGCAAGGAAGCCAGATTTGTAAATCCGAATTTTCCAAATTTCCGCGAAACAAATGCATTGAAATCTTTAGCACCAATATGCGACATGTTGAGATGCAAAAGCGTTTCCTCTTGTTGCGGACGTTTACTTATCAAGTTTATTAAACCACCAATTGCCCCGCCTCCATATAAGGTCGATGCAGAACCTTTGATGTATTCCACTTGTCTTAAATCCAAGGGAGGAATTTGCATTACATCTAAGCTTCCTGAAAAGCCACCATAAAGTGGGAAACCATCTTTCAGAAGTTGCGTGTAGCGACCATTTAATCCTTGAACTCGAACAACAGCTCCATTGGAAGATGCTGAAGTAGTTTGAACTTGTATTCCTGTTGAGTGGGTAATTAGATGTGAAATTTTACTTGGTTCCATAGACGCCGCCTCATCAATTTCTTCAGTTAAAACTTCAGTTCGAGTGGGAAGATTGCCAACGGATTTATTTGCACGTGTTGCCTCAATAATGATTTCATGTATTTCCTGTGAATCTTCAAGAACCATATAAATCTTTAAAACTTTTTCAAGTGGCATGGAAATTTGAAGAAGAGCCTTTTCATAACCAAAATAACTTACAGTTAGCAGGTGTTCACCTTCAGGTAGCATTAGTGTACATTTTCCATCTTCATCGCTGATAGCGCTAATTGTTGTGCCTTCAATTTTTACAATTGCGCCAGGCATTGTCTCTTGTGATAAATTGTCTATTACAATTAATTCTAGTTTGCTTTGCGAAAAACTCAAACATGAGTTGAGAAGAAAGAAAAATAATAGACAACGATTTAACATTACAGCATCTTGTTTAGATGAATAAAGCGCAAAGATAATTTTTAATGCACATCAATACCATCAAAGTAGATTTCAGTAATGGCCGTATCTTCATATTTTGAGCCTGGATACACTTCCATGATTTCGAAGGTGATGGTCCAACGAGGTAAAATGCGCAATTTATCGTAATCTTTTCGATCTGCAACACCGAGAGGAGTGAAGGAGAAAGATTGTTCTTGTTTGCTATTTGCCAATTCAAGGAGTGCAAATGGTTTGCCATTCACATACATTTTGAGTTTTTTGACGCGTGAATTTTCCGTCCATGCTTTGGGTGATTTCACATAACCATTCACGATAATGATTTTAGTAATGCGTGGATTTTCTGGCGGGAAATCATAGGTGATTTTTTCACCGATTCCTTGTCCAGCAACCCCTTCAACCCAAGCAGTTTTATAATTTAAATCGTGAATATTATTGGCCGAATACTTTCCACCAACAAGTTCAGAACTGGCGAAGGTAGAATCTAGTCCACCGCCACAATACCAGCTACATCCACCACCAAGGATTTCCCAATAATCTTCGGTTTCCTCCATACATATGTTGCGAAAAACGATTCGCTCATCTGCATTAAGTTTGGAAGTATCCATTTCACCTCCGTCAACTTTTTCCCATAGATCGGGACATTTGAGCATGTCTTCATGAAATTTTTTCTCTCCTTCTGGACTTTTATTCACTAAGTAACCCAGATTGGGAGTAAGAATGGGCAAGTCCTGACCAAAAACAACTATTTGGAAAAGAAAAAAGAAAACGATTGAAAATAACTTCATTTTAGAAGAGGAATGTGCTTAATACATTTCCGCTTTTTTGCCACTATTCTTCCAAGAAGCTTTGTATTCGGCATCTACAAAATATATTTTCAATTCTGCTTTGTATTCTGCATCAACGAAGTAAATTTTCTTTTTCGCTTTGTATTCGGCGTCAGTAAAGAACCATTTTCCATTGTTATCACCAGCTTTATATTCTGCATCCACCTTGTAAACCAAGAGGTCGGCTTTGTATTCTGCATCTACAACAAATACTTTTACATCTGCTTTGTATTCAGCATCAACGGAATATACCTTTTGTGCATTAAGGGAAGTATAGCCTCCAACTAGAAATGCGGAAAGTAGGATTAGTTTTTTCATGATTAATCTGTTTTCAATAAAGGTAAAATAAAATTCGTTTGATTAGTCTAAGAAATATAAAACTGACTACTTCACTAACTCAATCTCAACCCTTCGATTCATGTCTTTGTCTTGTTCATTATCTTAATAGAGTGCTCATAAGCTTTCCCTAAAAAGGTCACTTATTTTTAACAATCCCAATAACTGGCAGGTCGCTCCTTTTGATTTTCATATTGAGTTCTACAACATCCTTTTCAATTACGGATTGGAATAACTTCAGCTGTTCATCTGCTAATGTTTTTAGCTCTAAAAAAGCATCTTTAACTTGTTTGTTTGGAGCTGTGTTGCCACTTGAAGCATAATTGTATAATCCCGATATTCGATCGTTTAGCTTCATTGGATAATTCAAAATATCTTGACCGCTTTTTAATTTTGTTTGATATAACTCTTCTTCAATTTTTGTTAACTTTTTTTGAATGGTATCACTTAATGATTTTATTTCCTTGGGAACATCCTTTCCTGCTAAAGAATTAAACTCATTAATTTGACTGCGCAAGGTTCTGATATCGACAATGCATTTTTGAACATCTGCGAACGATTTCTTTACTTCTAACAGAAATGCAGTTTTCAACGCATAATCTTCATTACTGCAGTTGTATTTAGGATTGGCGCTTATTAAAAATGGCTTTTCTAAACTGTCTCCATTGATTTTTAAGGTAGCGGTATAGTTACCAGGTGCAGCTGTTGGTCCATAGATTGTCCCGTTCCAAAGTATCATGCCTGCAATTGGCTCAATGCTTTGATAATTCATGTCCCAAGTAAATAGATTCATTCCATCCTTTGCTGAAAGTTTTAACTTTTCATCGCTAGACTTTGAAGAGTAGGCTGTTATTAGCTTTTTAGCTGAATCCCGAATAATAATTTCAACATTTACAGTATCATTAAAATTGGTTAAGTGAAAAGGAATAATTACACCATTTGGAGGATTCATTCCTGCGTTTTTGGGTGATTTATTTTGCCAACCATCTATGAGTAATGTATTTGAAATAGGATACATATACATCTTGTCATTCAGTTGATTTACATTGAAGCTTTGAAGTGGTGCAAGATCATCCATTACCCAAATAGATCTACCTTGTGTGGCAATTACTAAGGCATTATCCTTAACACACATATCTGTTATTGGTGTTTGAGGCAAATTCAATTGGACCTTTTTCCAATTTGCACCATCGTCATAACTCATATAAAAACCATATTCTGTACCGCAGTATAACAGTCCTTTTCTTTTTGGATCTACTCTTAATACTCTTGCAAAGTGCTTTGAATCAATTCCTTTCGTTATCAATTTCCAAGATTTACCATAATCTTCTGTAAGAAAGATATATGGTTTGAAATCATCTAATTTATATTTTGTTCCAACGAAGTATGCTTTGCCTTTTTGTAGGGGATCCAATTCTACGCTATTCCACATCATCAATTTTCCAGCGGCAGGTGGTGTTACATTGGTCCAATTAGCCCCTCCATCTTTAGAGATCTGAATTAATCCATCGTCACTTCCAACCCAAAGAACATCTTTTTCCAATTGACTTTCCGCAGCAGTAAAAATGGTACAGTAAAACTCAACTGTAGTGTTGTCCTTTGTAATCGGACCTCCACTTGACACTTGTTTCGATTTATCATTTGTAGTTAAATCCGGACTAATTGTTTTCCACGATGCACCTTCATCTTCACTCACAAAAAGCATATTTCCAGCGGCATACAATCTCTTTGGATTATGTGGTGAAAAGAAAATGGGAAAATTCCATTGAAAACGATATTTATGCGCATCTGCACCCGTTCCAATTGGCAAATCTGGCCAAACACTAATTGCTCTATTTTCTCCCGTTTTATGATCTAATCGTGAAAGGAATCCTGCGTAATTACCTCCGTAAACAATGTCTGGATTCATTGGATCAGCAATTACATATCCACTTTCAAATCCTGCCGTAGAGGTCCAATCACTTTGATTGATTTCACCGCGCTCAGATCTCGATAGAATTCGAATGGTTGAATTATCTTGTTGTGCCCCCAAAATACGATAGGGTATATTATTATCAGTACTTATTCGATAAATTTGAGCAGTTGGTTGATTTTGATATGTACTCCAATTTGCTCCACCATCAAAGCTTATTTGGGCTCCGCCATCATCGGCCACAATCATTCTACTTGGCTGTTCAGGATCTAGCCATAAATCATGGTGATCACCATGCGGAGTATTTATTGAATGGAACGTCTTTCCGCCATCTGTACTTTTTTCAAAATCTACATTTAAAATGAAAACATTGTTTTCATTTAAGGGGTCAACAAACACTTTAGAATAATACCAAGCTCTTTGACGAATCTTATTTTCGCTGTTCGTTAATTTCCAATTCTCTCCACCATCTTCACTAGTAAATAATCCACCATCACTATTTTCAACAATCGCATACACCTTGTCTGGGTTGGATGCAGAAACAGCAACACCAATAATTCCAATAACAGATTTAGAAGGAAAGCCTGGTTTTTTGTTGAGCTTTTGCCATGTTTCACCTCCATCTTTACTCTTCCATAATGCACTTCCTGGACCACCACTTTCTAAACTATGTGGAGTTCTGATAACTGACCAAGTACTTGCATATAAAACTTGAGGATTTCCTGGCTCCATAACTAAATCAGCTGCGCCACTTAATTCATCACTGAAAAGAACTCTCTTCCAGGTTTTTCCGCCATCAACAGTTTTATAGATTCCTCTTTCTTGACTCGGACCGAAAAGGTGTCCAAGAGCGGCAACCCAAACAATATTTGGATCTTTTGGGTGAATAACAATTCGAACAATATGACGTGAATCTTTTAATCCGATATTCTTCCATGTACGTCCTGCGTCCTCAGATTTCCACATCCCAAATCCTTCACTAACATTTCCTCTCACGGTATTTTCACCCTCTCCTACATAAAGAATTGTCGGGTCTGAAGGGGCAACTGATACAGCGCCAATTGAACCTCCAAAATAACCATCTGAAATGTTTTTCCAATTGCTTCCACCATCAATTGTCTTCCAAACTCCACCACCAGTTGTGCCCATGTAGAACAAGTTTTTATTCTTGAGATCTCCACAAACGGCAGCACTTCTCCCTCCTCTAAACGGACCTATTTGGCGAAAACGTGAGTTTTCAGGCAAGAGGGTATCGTTAGGGTAGACTGTAATTGATTGACTTGAACTAAAAAAGGTAATACTGCTTAAAAAAAAGGCAAAAAATAATTTCATAAGTTTCATTTTGAAGGTTGAATATACTTAAATATCCTAATTCAAGTTTTGATTGTTTTAAAATGTCTTTTCGAATTAGAATTTAATGAAGTTCAATCTCAACCCTTCGGTTCATGTCTTTGTCTTGCTCATTCTTCTCTTCTAGCACTTTGGGTTCATCGAAGGATTTACCGATGTAGGACATTTGATTTTTGGGAACATCTAGTTTGCGGAGTTGGCGATAAACACCGCGTGCTCGACGTTTAGAAACGCGCGGTGCTGGTCCACAACAAACGTGGCCTTCGATGATTATTTTTTGATTCGAATGGTTGATGAGGTAATCTGCCAAAACAGTTAAACGGTAGCGGTTGACATGACTCAGTTCAGAACTGTTGTTTTTGTAACGGATGATAATCGGAAAATCAAAAGGGACTTCTTCTGAGGATGTTGAGTCAACCTGACCATTAATCGTCTCGAAAGGGAATAGACTAATTAAAAGCGCTATAAGGATTTTTATTTTCATTTATATTTTCAACACCTCCTCTTGATCGCTTGTTACTTTTGCATGGGAATCTTTAACAACAAAACCGATAATCAGACATCCAATTCCGATACTTCCTAATAGTATAATTCCGAGTAAAAAGAGTGTCATATGGTTATTAGATGTTTCAAAAATGAATGGCGATAAAAGAATCGAAAAAAGGATTGAAGGGATATAGGATAAAGCGAAAACAATTCCTTGAAATCGTTGACTAGTGTATAATGCAATAACTGTATAAACAGATGGTGAAATTAATACTTCAACTAAAGCTAAAAAGAACAGAATCAACATGAATTTATTCATATAATTGAGACCGACTTCCTCAGGAAACTTGAGTAATATAATGAATGCAACTGTAGATATGAGTATTCCAACTCCGATTTTAATAAAGGGTTTTATATAAATGAAGGTCCAAACGAAAACAAGAGGAATTGCTAAAATCATAGTAGCAATAGAAGGTAATGTATAAATGAAGGAATTAGGAAATGAAGAATTTGGGTGTTGGCTAAGTTGCATGGAAATATCTGACGTTATTACTCCGCTCATTCTATCGGTTGCCAAAAAAATACCAGAAGCGAATACCGCTGCAATCACCAAAATACTCCTCAAGCTAATGGAATTTCTAACAAGTGACGTGTTTTTTGGTTTTTTGTCGCGAACGAAAAGTGATAATACACCTGAAATAATAAAGGCTAAGGTAGAAAGAGCAAAACCTATTGCATAATTTTCAGCAACCACAATACTTATCAAAAATGCACCTAGAAAAGCCCCAATATTAATAGCTAAGAACATAATATTGAAACTACCATCTAAGGTTTTGGGATTGTTCGGGTGCGATCGACCGATGAGTGAAAGCGAATTTGGGCCATATAGTCCACTTCCGATGATTACTAATAAAAGACCGATATAGAATAAATTCTCATTTGGAACGCATAAGCAAAATGCACCGATAGCTGTAATAATTGATCCAAAAAGCAAAGATTTTTTACTGCCAATAACGAGATCTCCTAATACTCCTCCAATTAAAAAGCTTACACTAATCAATTCAATAAAGGAATCATAAACCATCATTGAATCTTGTTCCTTCATCTTTAGTTGTTGAACCAGATAAACTAATAAAAGAGACCTTATTCCGTAGTATCCAAATCTTTCAAAGAATTTTGAACATACCAACCAAAGGATATTCATCTCATATTTCTTTCCTTTGATTCGTTCTAAGATCATACACTCGATTTTTTTATCCTAAGCCAACGTTGAAACTTCCGTCCATCGTTAATTTACCGTTGACTGGTTCTGCCTTTCCAGGGACAATCAGTCCTTTAATTACACCTGTTTTACCTTTCTCTAATAAATCCAGTAACTGCGTTTCGGTCAATTTTTTGCCCAACAATTCAAACGGAATTTTAAATCCACAAGCCGCATAATTGGAACAACCTAAAGCCGTTTTTCCTTTCATCAATTTGGCGGTTTTGCATTTCGGACACGTCAAGGTGTCTATACTTGGTTTTTCCTTTACTACACGAGGTGCTCGTTCTTTCTTTTCAGTTGGGGTAGGTTGGCTGAGCGGAGTCGAAGCCACCTGAATTTTTCTGTAATTATTGAAAATGACTTCATCTGTTAATTCACGCACCATTTTAAACAATTCCTGCTTAAATACTTCCAATTCGTATTCACCTTTTTCGATGAGGCGAATTTTGCGTTCCCAATTTCCCGTCAACTCAGGACTCTTCAATAATTCATTTTGAATTGTATCAATAAGATCCATTCCAGTCGGTGTGGCCAAAATGTTCTTGCGACTTTTTTCAATGTACCTTCTTCTAAACAAGGTTTCGATGATATTCGCACGTGTTGATGGTCGACCTATGCCGTTGTCCTTCATTAAATCGCGCATTTCCTCGTCTTCAACTTGCTTTCCAGCGGTTTCCATGGCACGCAACAAGGTCGCTTCCGTATATGGTTTTGGTGGTGAAGTTTTTCCTTTATGTACAATCGGCGTATGTGGACCTTTTTCTCCCTCTGTAAAAATTGGAAGGACACGTTCTTCAGCAGATCCTCCCTCCTTATTTTCCTCTCTCGAATCTCGCAGCGGAGCGTTCTCAGTTCTCGGCTCTTCGTATACAGTTCTCCATCCCGGCTCAAGAATTTGCTTCCCAGTCACCTTGAATTCAAGTGTTCCAACTTTCCCTAAAACGGTCGTATTTGAAACTTTACATTCTGGATAAAAAACGGCGATAAAACGTTTTGCAATTAAATCATACACCTGATGTTCTGCTGGTGTGATCCCACTTGGATTTACTCCTGTTGGAATAATCGCGTGGTGATCCGTCACTTTTTTGTCGTCAAATACGGTTTTAGATTTTGGAATTGGTGCTTGTAATAAAGGCGTAGTCAAACGTGAATAATACTGCATTCCTTTTAAAATTCCTTCTACTTTCGGATGAATATCTTCCGATAGATAGGTTGTATCAACTCTAGGATAAGTGACAATCTTTTTTTCGTAGAGACTTTGCACTAATTTCAAAGTATCGTCGGCAGAAAATCCAAATTTCTTGTTTCCTTCAACCTGTAAACCAGTTAAATCGAATAAACGTGGATTCCCTTCTTTCCCTTCCTTTTGTTCAAACGAAGTAATCTCAAATTCATGCAATTTTAAATATTCTAAGCCTTTATTGGCCTTTTCTTCACTTGTCAATCGATCTATTTGACAAAGAAATTCAGTATCGCGATACGTCGTTTTTAATTCCCAATATTCTGCCGATGTAAATGCATTAATCTCTTTTTGACGTTGCACAATCATGGCCAAGGTGGGTGTTTGAACCCTTCCAACTGACAAGGTAGCTTTTCCTTGTCCGAATTTCTTAGTAAATGCACGTGTGGCGTTGATTCCTAATAACCAATCGCCAATTGCTCTGGCAGATCCAGCAGCGTATAAATTATCGTATTGTTTGGAATCTTTTAGTTTATTGAATCCTTCTTTAATTGCTTCTTCGGTTAAGGATGAAATCCACAAACGTTGAATTGGTTTATTGCATTTTGCCTTCAATAATACCCATCGCTGAATAAGTTCCCCTTCCTGTCCAGCATCCCCACAGTTGATAACCGAATCACATTGAGCAACTAAATTTTCGATGCATTTAAATTGTTTTTGTACCCCTGCGTCATCGACTACTTTAATTCCAAAATTGGCTGGGATAATCGGTAAATCTTCCAATTTCCAGTATTTCCAATTCTCTTTGTAGTCGTGGGGCTCTTTTAGTGTACATAAATGCCCAAATGTCCAACTTACCCAATAGCCATTCCCTTCCCAGTAGCCTTCCTTTCTTGAACGGGCTCCTAGGATTTCAGCGATGTCTTTCGCTACGGATGGTTTTTCGGCTATGCAGAGGATCATAAAATATATTTTACCACAATGTCACAAAGTTAAGTTCTCTTACCATAATTTTTTAAGTCACAAAGGGCTATTCATTCGAACAATATTATTTATCAAGTTGACCATTAATTACACGTTTAATACCATTTTTAAATAATGGGACGTTAAAATTGATCAACATTCCTAGCTTGCAATTTGATAATTTTAAATAGGTAAGTAGCTGCGCAAGATGCAGGTCATTTACCGATTCAACTGACTTTAGTTCAATTATTATTTTATCTTCAATCATAATGTCAATCCTGTATGAAGTTTCCATTTGAATTCCCTCATATATTACAGGTAAAATTTTTTGCCTTTCTACTTTTAGCGTGCTTTTTTTAAGCTCATAAAATAAACATTCTTCATAGGAACTTTCAAGTAAACCAGGACCTAGATTCCTGTGAACTTTGAGCCCTAGATCAAAAACTATTTTAGAAAGTTCGTTTTCTGACATATTAGTCAATTAATTTAAAAATTGCGAATTAGTGCCTTAAAACACACCGTTTATAATCCTTTGATAGTGACTTTGTGGTTAACTTTAAAAAGACCACAATTTAACAAAGTTAAGTTCATTTACCATATTGTTTAAAGTCACAAATGAGTTTTGAACAGTTAAATTTTACAACTTAGTGCCTTAAAAGGCATCGTACTTCAACTTATCTTGTGCCCTTGTGGTTAACTTTTTTCATGTAGTGCTTGATCGTAAACCCAGCTTCATTTTTCTCATCCTTTTCCCAGTTCATCAATTCCTTCACAATCCACTTGGATTCATCGAATTCAGGAAAAAAGGTGTCGGCATTGTAAACGTGATTAACATGAGTGATGTACATATCATCAACGCAATTTAAGGCGATTGCTTGACGATAAATTTCCCCGCCTCCAATGATAAACACAGTTCTTTCTGATTCCCCTTCATAATAAGCCAAGCAAGCTTCCAATGAATGAAACACCTCACAACCTTCCGCTTTAAAATCTATATTTCGCGTTAACACAACATTTTCACGGTTCGGTAAGGGACGAAAACGTTCTGGAATGGAATCGTAATTTTTTCTACCCATCACAACGATTTGTCCCGATGTTGTTTCCTTGAAAAACTTCATGTCAGCGGGCAAATGCCACATTAAATCGTTGTTTTTTCCAATTCCACGATCACTGTCCATTGCCACTATTAGAGAAATATGCATATTGAAAATACAGCGTTAAATGTTAGATTTTTAAGAATTCAATGAGTGTATACATGAATAATTACACAGCAACAGCACCTTTGATGTGTGGATGCGGATCGTAATTCAGCAATTCAAAATCTTCGTATTTAAATCCAAAAATATCTTTTACCTCGGGATTTATTTTCATTGTTGGCAGCGGTCGCAATTCTCTTGACAATTGTAAGTTGGCTTGTTCAATATGATTGCTGTATAAATGCGCATCACCGAAAGTATGAACGAAATCGCCCACTTCTAAATCACATACTTGAGCCACCATCATCGTAAGTAAGGCATATGAAGCAATGTTAAAAGGAACGCCTAAAAAAGTATCTGCGCTTCGCTGGTAAAGTTGACAACTCAATTTTCCATTAGCCACGTAAAACTGAAACAAGGTGTGACAAGGCGGTAAAGCCATGTTATCAACATCAGCAACATTCCATGCTGAAACGATAAGTCGTCGAGAATCTGGGTTCTTTTTAATTTGATTAATCAAGTTGGTGATTTGGTCAATTGTACCACCATCGCGAGAAGGCCAACTTCTCCACTGGTGACCGTAAACAGGACCAAGATTTCCATTTTCATCTGCCCATTCATCCCAAATAGAAACATTGTTATCTTTTAAGAATTTGATGTTCGTATCACCTTGTAGAAACCACAAAAGCTCTATGATAATTGAGCGAAGGTGTAACTTTTTTGTTGTCACAACTGGAAAACCTTTCGATAAATCAAAACGCATTTGATACCCAAAAACGGAGGTTGTGCCTGTTCCTGTTCGGTCTTCTTTTTTAGTTCCGTTGTCAAGTATATGTTGCAACAAATCGTGGTACTGCTTCATGTCAAAAAATGGATTGAAAAATGTTTTTCGAAATTACAAAATTCAAGGCTTCATTTTTTATGAACTTTTCAAGAATTCGAAGAATTTATGAACGAATCGAGTGATTTAGTTGCGCCTTTAAAAATTAGTGTATTTGCTAATAAAAGTAAACACGACAAGAGACTCACCAAAAAGGCTATGAGCACAACTGGATTACGGTATTGAAAAGTAACTTTCTTAGAATCCGCAGGCAAAACAATTGTCATGAAATTCTTGTTGCTTTTGTAAATAGGCACTAATTCGCCATCTACTTTCGCTTCCCATCCAGTGTATTCCTTTTGAAAAATAGTCAGTAATTGACTTTCTTTATTTTCTGTCTTAATATCGAAATGATTAGCGCTGTAGTTGGTGATTGTTGCGCGATCAGTTGAATCGGTTTTCAAATCCAATAAGCTCAAAACACTATATGCTTGATTGTCAAAAATAAGATGGTTCGATAGAAATGTACTGTCCGCATTTAATTTGTCTATACTCTTTTCATGCAGCACTTTGTCTGAAAGCAAGACGACTTTATTCTGTTGAATGGTTTTGTAAACAAATGGATGCTTACTTTCTAAGTTGTCGTAACTCGAAAAAGAGAATGAATTGAATCCTTCTGCACTAATTTCCTTGTGAAAATTATTGAGATTTTGCCAATAGGGCTGACCAAGTCCTGGCAGTTTGCCTGCTTCCTCAATTGTGATATTTTGAAGAGTGGGAAAGCCTTTTTCTAATTTTGCTGTGGCGTGATAAGGTTCTTTTGATTTCAGAAAACTCGTGTAAACGGTGTATGGACCATTCAATTGTGCCGCTATGATTAAATCCAAGGCAATCAATAAACCTAGGAACAAGTATGCTCGTTCTATTTTTTTGATAAATCGAATAAGGAGTATTAATGCAACTATAAATCCAATTTGAATGCTTGCTTGAAGCACGATGAATTGTTCAATTTGACCTTCTCGGTAGGCATCAAAAACAGCTTTTCCGATGAAGTTTTTCATGTCCAAATACGTATTGGAACGGATATAAATAATGATTCCAATCAGGGCAAGTAGCACAACCGAAAGCGGGACAATCCATTTTTTGAACGATAAAAACTTCCCTTTTTTGTAGTGTAGGTTCAAGTAATTTGCGCCGACCAGTATGAAGGCAAAGAGGGCAAAGATTCTGAAAACGGCAGGGAACCTGAAAACATCCATCATGGGAACATACTTGTAAAGTAGTTCGCGCACTGGTAACGCATCACCAACAGCTGCTAGGAGTGAAAAGATTCCTAAGACAAAAATAAATTTGACTCCTGAATTTTTCGGAGCAAAGATTCCTGCAAATAAGAACAACAGCATGAAAAGTCCAAAATAACCATTAATCATAGAAATATCTCCCTTGAAGATTTCTGGAAAATCAACGGTTGAAAAAGGCAGCAGAAATGAAATAAACGCATTTGGTCCAAATGGTGAATAAAGTGCTTGTTCTAAGGTGAAGCCCTCCAATCGGGATAAATAGGGACTCACTTGATAAATGGAAATCAACATTCCAGCAGAAAAAACAAGCGCAGAAACGACAAAAACGATGTGATTGATTAAGAAAAAATAAACGCTATTTTTCTTTTTACTTCTCCAAGATTTAAAAATGTAATATGAAAAGGAAGCTAAGAAGAAATAAAATAAAACAATCACAAAAGCTGGATATCCACCAGTGATCATTAGGAATAAAAAGAATCCAGCGCACACACCATTTGACGCTTCTTTTTCAGCAAGTAGGCGAAAGTAAAAGTTAAGTACAAAGGGCAACCACGCTGCACCAATGATATAGGGCAGATGCTGTGCGTTGCCAACAAATATTCCACAAAGCATATAGGAAACTCCTGTAATTAGTGCAATGCGTTTATCAAAGTTCAAGGTTTGCGCAAGCCAATACATTCCAACTCCAGCAAAGAAAACATGCAGGTAAAATTCGAATCCGATGGTGTAGATAGTATACCCAACCGTACTTCCAATTAACCAAACTACAGGATACCATGCACCAGAAGATGGGTCCGCGTAGATTGGATAACCAAGATCTTGAAAAGGATTCCAAAAAGGGAATTGGCCATTTTGGAAACATTCTCCTACGTGAAATCGCCACGGATAAAAGCAATCGACCATATCGTAATTAGGTGGATGCACAAAAAACACCACTTGAAAAAATGCAAGAGCCGCTATTGATAACAATAACAAATAGGGTAGAATAGATTTTTTGAAGTACATGTTTATTTCTAGTTCTTCAAAAATAATCAAAGTAGTCCTTTTATCAAGATTTTTATTGTTTTCATTGTGATTTAACTTTCTTGCACTTAATTGTTATTCTGAAACGAAAAAACTACATTTGAAATATGATTCGAATAATTCTAGTTTTCATTTGTTTAGCACCGTTATTTTCAATGGCTCAAAAACCGATTGAGTTAAAGAAGAAATTTTTTGGTACTTACGCTGGGGAGATTTCTTCATTCAAACTCGATACAGGTGAAGATTTAGTAGATGTTGACAAAACAGTTATTAAGATTAATATTGAGCAAGATAGTATTCAATTCAATATCGGAAGAAACGAATTAGCAAGTTCATACACGGTACTATTTGAAGCAGCCAAATACTATGTCTTAGATTGCAAAGTCAACGGTCGTTTGGCAGGTGAACGAATTGTTGTTTACAAAAAAGGAAAGAAGATTTCGCGTGATGGCTTGTTTCCCCAGCCGAATGCACTTTTGTATTTGGTTAAATAATTACCGAGGAAGCCAAAGTGTAAAGGTCGTTCCTTTTCCAGGTGAACTTTTTACATCTAGTTTTCCTCCGTGCTCGTCCACAATCAGTTTCACATAATACAAGCCCAACCCAAAGCCTTTAACGTTGTGTAAATTTCCAGTTGGAACACGGTAGAATTTATCAAAAATCATCTTTTGATCCTCTCTGCGAATACCAATTCCATTGTCACTGATTTCGAAAATCAAGCCTTTTTTATCTTCTCGTGTGCGCAACACAACTTCTGGAGTTTTGTCACAATACTTTACTGCATTGTCCAACAAATTATAAACGACATTCGTAATATGAACTGGATCAGCAATGATTTCGCCAGAGTTTGCCGATAATTCAAGTACAATTTTCCCGCCTTGTTCGAGTTGATTGAATTCAAAATTCTCTTTTGCTTCCTCCAACAATTCATGGAGATCAAGTTTCTCTTTTGACAAGGTTAAATGCTCTTTGTCTAATTTTGCAACATTCAATACACGCTCAACTTGATTCTCTAAACGCTTGTTTTCCTTGTAGATAATTCCTGCGTAGCGTTTAATTTTCTCAGGATCGTCTGTAAAGTCTGTGCGCAACAGCATTTCACTTGAAAGGCCAATAGTAGAAATCGGCGTTTTTAGCTCATGTGTCATATTGTTAATGAAATCTGTTTTTATTTCAGACAATTTTTTTTGACGAATAATAATACTCAATGAGTAACCGAAAAACACCAACACCAACAAGGCAATAATGGAAACGTATATCCAAGGAGAAATAAACGCTTTTTCGCTATCGATTGACTTACCATCCATTCCAGGGAAGAAAACAGTGAAGTAATGTCCATCCGTTTTCCATTTTAAATTGGCATAAGTTGCTTCAGGTAAAGTGTCAGTTATTGATGCGAATAATGAATCACCGGTGTACTTAATTAGATTTCCAAAAACGATCGAATCGGTGAAACAATCGTAAATACCATATTGAAAATCTTGATTGATATGTTGATCATAAAATTCTCTTTTGAGCAATGTTTCGAGATAAAAAGGATGTAACTCTTCATTTATATCCACTGTAAAAGAGTTCGTACGAATTTGCTTTACGGCTCCATAGTGATCGGAACTATCTGCTTTTTGAACACTGATTTCGTCCAATACATTGCGCAAAGCCACATGAACCTGCTCGGAGAATTGTTCAAGATTTAAGCTGTCTTCTTTGTCTTGAATGGCAATGTTTGTTTCTTGCATGTTGATCGTCTTCCGAATCCAAACCATTTGTACAACAAGAATACTTGCCAAGGACAAGATTCCAAGTATTACAACGGCATTGATCGTTCGACGATTCATAGCTCGAATTTAATAGGATTCCATTGTTGGGTCAATTTCACTTGCCCATGCTAAAATACCACCTGCTAAGTTGTATAGATTGGTAAAACCATGTTGCTGCTCTAAAAAAGTAATCGCATCACCACTTCGTTTTCCCGAGCGACAGTGGATAACTACTTTTTTATTACGGTCAATTTCTTCGCTATTCATTGGGATTTCTCCCAAAGGAATCAATTTACCATTCAGCGTGCAAATATCATTTTCATAAGGTTCGCGAACATCAATTAATTGAAAGTCCTCCTTATGGTCAATCATGTATTTTAATTCTTGTACCGTAATTGATTTCATATCGTAATTGGTTTTTTAAGTTAGAATTAATTAAAATCCTTGCACACCATTAACGGTAGTATACTTTAAAATATTTTTCTTGTCAGGATAAATGCGCGCAAACGCAGATTGAACAGCCAAGGTTCCTTCATGGAATCCACACAAAATCAATTTCAATTTATTCTCATATGTATTTACATCTCCAATGGCATAAATTCCCGGGATGTTCGTAGAATAATCTAAAGTATTCACTTTGATCGCATTCTTATCGATTTCAAATCCCCAATCAGCTATAGGACCCAAGCTTGGTTTTAAGCCAAATAGAGGGATAAAATGATCGGTTTCTTGGATGAATTCACCATCCTTTTGATGCGTAATAACGACACCTTCCACAATATTTTCTCCTGTAATACCCGTTACTTCAGCTTCTGTTACCAATTTGATTTTTCCTTCACCAGCCATATCAATAACTTTCTGAACTGAATCCAAATGTCCACGGAATGAACTGCTTCGGTGAACCAATACGACTTCTTTTGCTAAATTTTTCTCCGCCAAGAAAATAGACCAATCCAAGGCAGAATCACCACCACCAGCAATCACAACACGTTTTCCTCTATAAAATTCAGGATCTTTAATGATGTATTCTACACCTTTGTCTTCGTACGATTCTAAATTTTCAATAGGTGGTTTCCGTGGTTCAAATACACCAAGTCCGCCGGCAATCATAACAATTGGAGCTTCGTGTTGTGTCCCTTTTATGGTGGTAACAATAAATTTACCTTCAGCAGTTTTATCTATTGTCATTGCAGCTTCACCTAAAGTGAAACCTGGTTTAAAAGGGGCAGCTTGCTCCATCAAATTATCGATTAACTCCCCCGCCAAAACGCTTGGAAACCCCGGGATATCGTAGATGGGCTTTTTAGGATAAATCTCGGAACATTGTCCTCCTGCTTGAGGCAAAGAATCAATTAAATGGCATTTCAATTTCAGAAGTCCCGCTTCGAAAACAGTGAACAAGCCAACTGGGCCCGCACCGATAATAATTATGTCTGTTTGAATCATTTTTTTAGCTTAACAAAACCGCCACAAAGATAACGATTAGTTCACTAACAAGGAAGCTTGTTTTTTGTTCTTTTTAGGAAAATCAGATTGATTAGAGAACGCGTGTTAGTGCGAGTAGATCAATTTAATAAGAATTACTTTAACTTCAATGATAGTGACTTGATCATTACGAATGCCGCAAGAACCATTTAATTGTGTTTCCCCAAAACGTCAATAAGAGCCATGACCATTGAGAATCTGCAAGATTTCGTTCTGAATTATTATACACAATAAGCTAAACTCGAAGGATTTCAAAAAAAAGGTCAATCGAAGGTTTAACAGTATCTTTTCGCAAATTCCCACATGACTACTCCTGCACAAACTGAAACATTCAAGCTATGTTTAGTACCGAATTGAGGAATTTCAATGATGTAATCTGATAAATCAATTGCGTCTTGGTCAACGCCATTTACTTCGTTGCCAAATATCAAGGCAAATTTTTCTTCTTTTAATTCAGTAATGTTTTGAAGTAGCGTGGTTTTTTCAGCTTGTTCAATGCTGCAAACTGCTACGCCTTCTGATTTTAAATCTTTAATCAATTCTGTTATAGATTGTCTATATTCCCATTCAACAGTTTCAGTTGCTCCTAATGCGGTTTTTTGAATATCGCGATGAGGTGGGTTCGCCGTAATTCCACATAAATAGATCTTTTCAACATTGAAGGCATCTGCTGTTCTGAAAAACGAACCAATATTGTTTAAACTCCTGATATCATTCAAAATAACGAGCAGTGGAAACTTTTTTTGGAGCTTGAATTCTTCTTCAGAAACCCGTTCCAATTCCCATAATTTTAATTTTCTATTCATTTTGTTGATAATATGAAGGATGGAAGTTTTGTCCCCTCGTTTGATGGGTTTAAATTTACACAACAAAAATCACAAAAAGAGTCGACTTGGCGAAGGAAAAAGAACAAAAAAGTGCGAATGAAACGCCTTTAATGAAGCAGTACAATCAAATTAAGGCAAAGCACCCACAAGCCTTGTTGCTTTTTCGTGTCGGTGATTTTTATGAAACTTTTGGTCAAGATGCCATTACTGCTTCGAAAATTTTGGGAATCACACTTACAAAAAGAGGTGCAGGTTCATCCTCAGAAATAGAATTAGCAGGGTTTCCGCATCACTCTGTCGACAATTACCTACCCAAATTGGTACGAGCTGGACAACGAGTTGCGATTTGTGAGCAGTTGGAAGATCCAAAAATGACAAAGACCATTGTTAAAAGAGGGGTTGTCGAAATGCTCACACCTGGCCTTTCTTTCAATGACCAAGTTTTGGAGCAAAAGAAAAATAATTTTCTTTGCGCTATTCATATAGAAAAAGAAGATTTCGGTGTTTCTTTCTTGGATGTTTCGACAGGAGAATTTTTAGTTGCACAGGGAGATAAAGATTATATTGAAAAATTAATTCAAGGTTTTGAGCCCGCTGAAATAATTTATCAAAAAGGAAGGAGTAAGGAGTATAGAGAATTACTTGGGGAGAAATATTATTCCTTCCGCTTAGAGGATTGGATATTTTCATACGATTATACTTATGAGCAGCTTAACAAGCATTTCGGAACGATTTCTTTAAAGGGTTTTGGAATAGAAAATTTAAAGAACGGAATTGTTGCTGCGGGAACTATTCTGCATTACCTTTCAGAAAATGAGCACAGTAAATTAGGACACATTACTTCAATTGCGCGAATAGAAGAAGAACGTTTCGTTTGGTTAGATCGTTTTACTGTCCGCAATTTGGAATTGGTGAGCTCACCAAATGACAATGCAACAACTTTGTTGGATATTTTGGATCAAACGAAAACCCCAATGGGTGGAAGAATGATGAAACGATGGATTTTACTGCCATTAAAAGATGAAAAACCAATCAGTGATCGTTTAGAAGCTGTTCAACAGTTTATAGCCGATGAGCAACAAAATTTTGAGCTATCTGAGCGTTTGAAGGATATTGGGGATATTGAACGTTTGATTTCTAAAGTTGCAGTTGGAAAGGTGAATCCAAAAGAAGTAATTCAATTGCGCAGAACGTTGCTGCAGATTGACCCCATCAAACAATTGCTTTCCAGTGCTAAAAGTTTACTCTTAAAGAAGAATTCAGATCAGTTGAATCCCTGCAATACCTTAATTGATTTGATTTCGACAACCTTAACGGATGAACCAGCTATTCAGATCGGCAAAGGTCAAGTCATTAAAGAAGGGTGTAATGCTGAATTGGATGAATTGAGGGGAATCCTTTACAACGGAAAAGAATACCTTGAGGCACTTCAAATAAGAGAATCAGAGCGTACTGGAATTTCAAGTTTGCGCGTGGCATTTAACAATGTTTTTGGTTACTATATTGAAGTTCGAAATACACATAAAGATAAGGTTCCTGAAGAATGGATCAGAAAGCAGACCTTAGTCAGTGCAGAAAGATACATTACGGAAGAATTAAAAGAGTATGAGACAAAAATCCTGAGTGCAGAGGATAAAATTCATGCAATAGAATCCCGTTTGTACCAAGATTTAATTTTTGGAATGGCTGATTATATTAAGGCAATACAGCATAATGCGGGGTTGATTGCTCAATTAGATTGTTTGCTTTCATTTTCTAAAGTTGCTATTGATAATCAATATAATTGTCCAAGCATCAATAACGGTTACGCCATTGAAATAAAGAATGGTCGGCATCCTGTAATAGAACGTTTGATGAAAATGGGGGAAGAGTATATTTCAAATGATGTTTTTCTGGACAATGAGAAGCAACAGATCATTATGATTACTGGTCCCAATATGAGTGGTAAAAGTGCCATTTTGCGTCAAACTGCCTTGATTTGTTTGATGGCCCAAATGGGTTCATATGTCCCAGCCGAAACTGCCAATCTTGGTTTGCTAGACAAAGTATTTACGCGTGTTGGTGCTTCTGACAATATTTCAACAGGTGAGTCGACCTTCATGGTTGAAATGAATGAAACGGCAAGTATTTTGAATAATCTATCTGATCGAAGTTTGATTTTGTTGGATGAAATTGGTCGAGGGACATCTACCTATGATGGTATTTCAATAGCTTGGTCTATTGCTGAGTACTTGCATCAACATCCCAAAGCACGAGCGAAAACATTATTTGCAACCCATTACCATGAGTTGAATGAAATGACGAAAATGTTTGAGCGCATTCGAAATTTCAATGTTTCTGTGAAGGAAATTGGTTCACAGATTTTATTCATGCGTAAATTGGTTGAGGGAGGAAGTGAGCATTCATTTGGTATTCATGTTGCCAAACTAGCAGGCATGCCAACTCAAGTTGTGAAAAGAGCAGAAGATATTTTAAAAGAACTGGAAGCCAATCACGACATGGGTGGAAAGGCTAAAAAATCGAAAAAAGCGAGTAAAGATTCGGATGACACATCTATGCAATTAAGCTTTTTTCAATTAAACGATCCTGTTCTTGAGCAAATTAGAGAAGAATTGGTAACAATAGATATAAATACCTTGACTCCAGTTGAAGCTTTAATGAAATTGAATGAAATCAAAAAATTAACTGGCGGATAAAAAAACTTAAAAAAATCGAGATTCTTTATTGCTTTTTTACAAATACTTTATACATTTGTGGCCCGTTGCAAATCGATGCATCGATGAATAATATAAGCGAGAGTAGCTCAGTTGGTAGAGCACAACCTTGCCAAGGTTGGGGTCGCGAGTTCGAATCTCGTCTCCCGCTCCATGTAGAGAAAGAGCTTTATGCTCTTTTTTTATAGGATTAAACAAAGTCCGCTCGAATGGTGGAATTGGTAGACACGCCGGACTTAAAATCCTGTGCCTGTATGGGCGTGCGGGTTCAAGTCCCGCTTCGAGTACAAAGTCCTTCAATGAAATTTGAAGGACTTTTTTTATTAAAACTTGTGGGTTGGCTTCCACCTCTCACTTGAACGTTAAATCCCGTGTATCTTTGATGCGCGGGATTTTTCTTTTAAAACTTTTTTTGTCACGCACCAACCTTACGAATTAAACTTTCGTTCTGTTTTTGTAATCAATTTTGATATCTATTAAAAGTTCATTATTTTTACACACCTTAAAATTAAATTTATTATGAAAAAGATTTACTTATTAGCAGGTGCTCTTGTTGGAACTTTAGCTGTGAATGCACAGGTAATGTCTAATAAAGCGTCTGTTCAAAACGATCGTAACGAGATCAGACCAACAGCTAAAAAAGTTGGTTCTACAGTTAAAGCTGAAGGTGATGTCCTTTGGTCAAATGATTTCTCAACTGCTGCAGACTGGGCTCAGACAACTGGTGCTGGTCATACAGCTGGAGATTGGACTATCTTGAATGCTCTTCCTGCAAACATTACTGGTCAACAAGCTGGTTACCAATGGCCTGCAACGTTCTCTAATGCGACAGGTAACTTTGCATTCATCAATTCAGATGATGCTGGTGGTGCTTCAACCCAAGATGCCTATTTCACTAACCAAACAAACATCGATTTGTCTGCTTCAGGAAATGCATCTTTATACTTGACTTTTTCTGAGTACTACCGTAATTATTATGACCAAACATCTGTTGAAGTTTCAGTTGATGGAGGACTTACTTGGACAATTTTCGAAGTGAATCCTGAATCAGAAGTTCCTGTTAACACAAACTGTGTTGCCGGTGAAGTTGAAACAGTTAATATCACTGCTGCTAAAGGTGCTAATCCTTGGACGAACCAAGTGCGTGTTCGTTTCCATTATGTTGGAGCATGGGATTGGTTCTGGGGTGTTGATAATGTAAACATCGTAGAAGCTTGGGATAATGACATGAAAATGAATACTTGGTACCAAGCGACTGATGTTGCAACTACTCAAGGTTTAGATTACTATCATTTACCTGCTTCTCAAGTTTCTTTCCCAGGTTTAACTTTTGGTGCGTTAGCAACAAACAACGGTGCGTTGAACCAAGCTCAAGTTTCATTGAACGTTACTGCTACAGGTGGTTACAACCAAACTGGAACTGCTATTGCGATTAATGCTACAGCTACAGATACATTATCTATTGCTACTCCATATATTCCAACTGGAGCTGGTACGAAAACAGTTAATATTACAACTGGAATTACTGCTACTGATGCAGATTTAACAAACAATCAAGCATCTTTTGATATGTTTGTTACACAATATGAGTATTCAAGAGATAACAACGTGTCTTCTGGTTCAATTGGTCAAGTATCGTCTCAAGATGGTCAACCATTGAAAATTGGTAACGTAATGGAGATTTTTGATAATACTGCTGTAACAGCTGTTAAATTGCGTTTATCTACTCAAGCTGCTGCAGCTGTTGGTTCAGAATATTTTGCTGAAATCTGGAAGTATGATTTTGCAGCTGCTGACTGGGTTTACTTGGCTGAAACAAATACTGCTACTGTAGCTGCAACAGCTGCTGCTTGGGTTAACTTACCAATTTTAGGTGGTCCAGTTGATGTGCTTGCAGGTGATGTATTGTTAGTTGTTGGTGCTCACTTCGGTGGAGCTGATGAAATCCGTTTCGGTTTGGCTCAAAACACAACTGAAGGTACTGTTGTTGGTTTTACTGCTGATGGTGCTGGTTTCACTTTAACTTCTCCAAGTGCTGTGATGATTCGTTTATTAGATGATCCAGCAGCTTCTGTTGCAGAATTGTCTAACGAATTTGGAATGAGTGTTTACCCTAACCCAACTAACACAAACACAACTGTTTCTTTCGACTTAAACAACGAAGCTACAGCTGCAATTAATGTTACTGATCTTTCAGGTAAAGTTGTTTTCACTACTACTTTAGGAAATGTTAACGGTACGCAAAACGTAACTATCGATACACAATCATTAACTAGCGGAGTTTACATGGTAAACCTTTCTGTTGATGGTGCTGTTTCAACTCAAAAATTGGTTGTTAGAAAATAATCCTTTCAACATAACATATTTTAAGGGCCGGTTTATCCGGCCCTTTTTTGTTGCTCTTTTTCTAGATTGGTTTACCTTTGCAATAACATTGAAAAACAATCAAATGAAAGCATACGTATTTCCAGGGCAAGGTGCTCAGTTTTCCGGAATGGGAAAAGATCTTTATGATAATTCAGTTTTAGCAAAGGAATTATTCGAATCAGCAAATGAAATTCTTGGATTCGATATCACTCGTATTATGTTTGAAGGCTCTGATGATGAGTTGAAACAAACGAAAGTAACACAACCAGCAATCTTTTTGCATTCAACAATATTGGCAGCATGTTTAGGTGATGAGTTTAAACCAGATATGGTTGCCGGACATTCACTTGGTGAGTTATCTTCTTTGGTTGCAAACAAAACCTTGAGTTTTGAAGATGGACTACGCTTGGTTTCGAAACGTGCTTTAGCTATGCAAAAAGCGTGTGAGTCTGAACCTTCAACGATGGCAGCGATTCTAGGTCTTGAAGATGATACAGTGGAAGAAATTTGCGCACAAATTGAAGGAGTCGTTGTTCCAGCAAATTATAACTGTCCAGGACAATTAGTTATTTCCGGTGCTTTGGCTGCCGTTGAAGAGGCTTGTGCTAAATTGACTGAAGCAGGTGCGAAGCGCGCTTTGATTCTGCCTGTGGGTGGTGCATTTCATTCTCCACTTATGGAACCAGCACGTGAAGAATTAGCAGCTGCTATTGAAGCAACAACTTTTAATACACCTATTTGTCCAGTTTACCAGAATGTAACTGCTTCTGCTATTTCTGATCCAGCCGAAATTAAGAAAAACTTAGTAGCGCAATTAACAGCCCCGGTGCGTTGGACGCAAACAATGCATCAAATGATAGCGGATGGTGCTGCGGAGGTTATTGAAGTAGGACCAGGTAAAGTTTTACAAGGCTTGTTTAAAAAAGTTGACCGTGCATTTCCTTGTTCAAGTGCTGAATTATAAGGAGTTATAATATAAATGACTAAAAAAGCTTTCGAAAGAAGGCTTTTTTTATGGAATCCTATTTCTTAGAGCATCTAAAGTGAAATTGTTAAATCGAAAGTTATGAAAAAGTTAAACATCATTGCAGCACTTGGTTTTATTCATCAAGCAAATGCACAGGGATCTTTAGGAGATGTAGTTGGAAATGTTGTTGAGAAAGGAACTACTAAAGGAGTGTACGGCGCACAAGTCTTTATTTTAGATCAAGATAGAAAATACATTGGTTCAACAGATGCTGATGGAAGATTTAGAATCAGTGCTATTCCTGCTGGAGAATATTTATTGAATATTAAATATTATGGCGATACCATGTCTGGAATTAAAGTAAAGGTGCCTATTGATGGTTATTATAACACAGGTAATATCAATTTTAAAAGTGGAGTACTGGAGTTCTTAGCAATAGATGTAAAGGCAGATGACGGTTCTATCAAACTTCAATATGGTGAATTACCAGTGAAAGAAATAAGTGCACTAGAAATTGATAAAAGTCCATTAAAGTTTGACGTGAAAGGTTTAATTGCCTCAATGGGTTCAGATGTGCGTTTGACAGATGACGGAGAATTGGTCTTTAGAGGTGCGCGTAAAAATGATATGCTTTATCTTGTGGATGGTGTAAAGGCAAGTGAAATCGGCGGAATTCCTGGAGTTGCAATCGGACGAATGATGGTTTATACTGGCGGATTACCTGCTAAATACGGTGACACCATGGGTGGAGTAGTTGTACTCGAAACAAAAAGCTACTTCGATTTGTACCGTCAATGGGAAGCTGAAGAAATTAAAAAAGGAAATCGTTAAATTGAAAACCTCCCGATTTATTATTAAATCGGGAGGTTTTTTTATTTTTTGAAAAAATCAGGACTTTTCGTCTCAATCTGCTTTAAGAAATTTTTGAGTTCTTGCTCATTTTCTTTACGTAAAACCATGAACATATTGTCTGATTCAACGACAATATAATCTTCTAAACCATCCAATAAGACCAATTTATCATCTGAAATATTTACAATGCAATTACTTGAATGAAACAAATGAGCATGTTTACCAATAATGGCATTTGAATTGAAATCTTTACTCAAGTGCATTCCTAAACTACCCCAAGTACCTAGGTCGCTCCAATCAAAATCAGCTAAAACTACATCTGTGTTTCGGGCATGTTCCATGATTGCGAAATCGATCGAAATATCTTCGCAGTTTTCAAAACAATCATTGACAAAATGCTGTTCTTCGCTCGTATTGTATTTCGATAAATCAGCAGCAAACAATGAATGTAACGCAGGTTGAAATTTTTGCAAAGCGTTCAAAACCGTTGATGCTTTCCAAACAAAAATTCCTGAATTCCAATAGAAATTACCTTTTCTTAAAAACTCTTCAGCTACTTTTAAATCTGGTTTTTCTCTAAACTGAATTACCTCTGTTACAGATCCACCAGATAAACTTTCACTTTCGCTGAATTCAATATAACCATAACCAGTGTCAGGTCGAGTAGGTTGAATTCCCAACGTAACTATTCGCTCATCTGAATTGGCTTGCTCGATTGCAATATTGATTATTTGAGTGAAGCGTTCTTCTTTCATAATTAAATGATCTGAAGGAGTAATAATTAAGTTCGCTTCTGGATTCAATGATTTTATCTTAGCCGCTGCATATGCAATACAAGGAGCTGTATTTTTTCTCTTTGGTTCTGTTAATATTTGATTTCTTTTCAGTGCAGGTAATTGCTCGTTGACTAAATCAGCATAGCTTTCATTCGTTAATATGTATATATTTTCAACTGGAGCAATATGCAACAAACGCTCATAGGTCATTTGAAGAAGTGATTTCCCGATACCTAGTACATCTAGAAATTGTTTTGGTCTTTCAGGGGTTGACATTGGCCAGAATCGACTTCCGATTCCCCCAGCCATAATGATGCAATAATTATTTTTCATTTTCTTATATTTCAATTGGAGACACTTGTGCTAAAGAACTAACCAAATAGGATCGCTTTGAGCGTACCTCTTGACAAACATAGCGTTTTCTTCGTAATGGACCTTTCACAAAATCTCTTCCATTTAAAGAAAAAACACTGTTGACTGGAAGTTCCTCTAAAATAACCATTCCTTGTGGTTTTTTGTCATATTTGAGCAATACCCGTGAAAGTTGATGATCTGTACAAGAGGAAGCCTTCATGTTAACGAGACTATTGACTAGTGCGTTTTCAATATCTTGAGGCAGTTTCTTGCTGTCAATAATGGGCAGAAGTAACTTTTTAAATGCTGTTTTCCATTCTTCACCATGCGGCATAACCGCCCGACCAAACGAATTAAATGTATTGAGATGTGCGAGTTCATGCAGCGATGTAATCAAGAAGGAGAATTTATTCAAATCGCCATTGACTGTGATTTTGTGTTTTTCACCTTGCAATCCAGCTCTGAAGTCGCCTAATTTGGTGGCCCGAGATTTTACAATGCTAAAACGAACATTGGCTTGGAAGAACAAATTCATTAGATAATCTACAAAATCTTCAGGGACATGCCTGCAAAAGGTATCTCGAACCGCTTCCCTAGATTTTACTATTTGTTTTCCCACAGTGCAAAATTACATGAAATCAACATTCAAAGTGAATAAAGTTTTCCAACTTCAAGTGTGAAAGAAAGAAATTAGCATTAATTTAGCAACAATGAAATTGCTTTCAAACATAGGGAAATACTTAATTATGCTTCGAATCATTTTTTCGAAGCCTGAAAAATGGAAAGTTTTTCGTATTCGTGTATTTACAGAAATAGAGCAAATTGGGATTAATTCGATATTCATTGTCGCATTAATGTCAACTTTCATGGGAGGTGTAATTGCGTTGCAAACAGCTTCGAATATGTCGAATCCCTTATTACCATCTTATACGGTGGGTTATATTACGCAATCAAGTACCATTCTCGAGTTCTCGCCCACAATAATATCACTTATTCTTGCAGGAAAAATCGGATCAAATATTGCCTCAGAAATTGGCACAATGCGGGTTACAGAACAAATTGATGCGCTTGAAATCATGGGTGTTAATTCACTCACGTTTTTAGTATTACCAAAAATTACTGCGGCTGTTTTCTTCTTTCCAATACTTGTTGTTTTCTCAATGGCGTTAAGTTTAATTGGTGGTTGGTTATCACTTATCTTATCTGGATTGACATCTACTGAAATTTATGTGTTAGGAATTCGATCATTTTTTGAAATGAGCAATGTATGGTATGCTTTGACAAAAACTGTAGTTTTCGGATTTTTAATTGTTTCGATTGCGTCATTTTACGGTTATTACACGAAAGGTGGATCACTCGATGTGGGTCGTTCATCGACACAAGCTGTTGTGAGCAGCAGTATTGCGATTCTAATAGCTAATTTCTTGTTAACTCAAATGATTTTATTATAATGATCCGCATTGAACATGTAAATAAATCATTTGGTGCTAATGATGTCTTAAAAGATATTAGCGCAACCTTTGAAAAAGGGAAAGTAAACATGATTATTGGTCAATCTGGACATGGTAAATCTGTTCTCGCAAAATGTATCGTAGGATTGCATGAGGTGGATAGCGGACAAATATTTTTTGACGATAGAGAATTTACTGAAATGCACCGTCAAGAAAGAACGGATGTTAGAAAAGAAATTGGAATGCTCTTTCAAGGGTCTGCTTTGTTCGATTCGATGACAGTAGAAGAAAATGTAATGTTTCCTTTAACAATGTTCACTAAGATGACAAAAAAGGAAATGCAAACACGCGCAGATTTTTGTCTTGAAAGAGTTAATTTGAATGGCAAGAATAAATTGTTTCCGGCGGAATGTAGTGGTGGGATGCAAAAAAGAATTGGTATTGCTCGAGCAATTGCGATGAATCCGAAGTACTTATTTTGTGACGAACCAAATTCAGGTCTGGATCCAATGACATCCATTGTTATTGATAACCTGATTCGAGAAATCACATATGAATACAATATTACGACTGTCGTGATTTCGCATGACATGAATAGTGTGATTGAAATTGGAGATAATATTGTATTTATTTACCAAGGAAAGAATTGGTGGCAGGGTGATCGAAAGGCAATTATTACTACTGACAATCCTGAGATTTTGAATTTTGTTTATGCCTCTGATTTCATGAAAGAAATTCGTGAAAATATGACCGCAAATTTCAAGAAGTAATTTTCTACCTAGAAATAAGCAACATATCCGAAATGTACTTTTCCATTTTTAAGTAAAACTGGATTATCGAATTGCTTGCCAATTCCATAGGAAATTGAAAAGATTCCCAATTGTGTTCCAAATGAGAATCCAGCACCAAACCCAAAAGGGAAATCTCGCTCATAAGTTGTAGATGTATTTTCATACATTCCTTGGTCAAAAAACGCAAATGCGTGTGAATTTTGATCAACCAAGAAGCGATATTCTAAAGTCAAAATTGCTTTAGTCGTTGCAAATAATTCATCTTCATTAAATCCTCTTAAGCTTGTTAAGCCGCCAAAACGAAAACGTTCATTTTCATAGATTTCTGGAGCATAATAGGTTTCAGCATTGACACCAAATCTTAACACATGCCTTTTAGCTAAAGGAATAAACCAATTACATTGAGCTGACATCCTGAAAGTCGTTGTGGTTATTATTTCGGAAGTATCTGCTTTTCGAGCATTTCGGTTTCCAATGGCGACATCTGTTAAGAGCATATAACCACTGCTTGGATTTGGAATATAATCTAGTTCTTTTCTAAGAAAACTCAATCCATATGCACTTGTCCGAACTGTTGAAAAATTCAAAGTTGAGCTCGATGCGCCTGAAAGTATTGAGGAACCATTGTTTTGATAATAAGCTTTCAGAAAACTTCCTCCAGCCAATTGATATTGAATTCCCAATTGTGCTTTGATTTCTAAGAAAGTCGAATCCTTTTTATATAAATTGAAAGCGGCGTCAATTCCAAAAGGACTTTTAAACAAATATGGATAATTGAAACCTGAGTTCAGAGATTGTGTCCCCGGTTGTATGCTTCGCCAATTGAGCTGCATCATTTCACTTTTGTGGAATACATTGACAAGTTTCAAACTTAGTTCACCAGTAACAGCAAGTTTTTCTGTGATTGGGTTGGGTTGCAGACCTAAAACACCATTGACCGAGCTTATCGGATTAGATTTCACGTACACAAACAATTCTACACCATCTTTTGTGAAGAGTATTTCGTGAGGTTTGATTTCTTGTAAATGATTAACTTGTTTAATATGTCTGGAAATGGATGCTAGATTGGCATCACTAAATAAATCTCCTTCTTTGATTCGTATTAGTGAAGAAATCATTTGTTTTGATAAAAGCGAATCTCCTTTAATGTGAATTTGCTTTATTCTGTAAAGCTCTCCTTTATTCAAAAGTAGTTTCGCATGAATGGAATTCCCTTCAAATAATACACTATCGAGTGTGATTTTAGTAAATGGATAACCATTGTTCACACCACTTTGATAAAGTAGTCGCATGATCTTCGCTAATTCACTTGCTTGAAATGGAATATTTGCAAGTTGTTTTTCTTTTAAATTCGCCTTCTGTTTGAGAAATTGGATATCCTCTTTGGTATATGATAAGTGTATTTCATTTAATTTATCGCCCAACGTGAAATGCACAAATACTTCCGAATTTTTGAAATGTATACTGTCAAATGAAGATAAAATAAATCCCTTTTTAACTGCTTTAATTTGGATGTTTTGTAAAAATTGAATAACAGCTAAACTATCTTTAAAGCTATCAGGTATTTTCCTGTCAATATGCTGATAACTGACATCGCTAAATGACAGGGTGTAACTTTTTTGACCCAAAAGTGCAAAAAAATGAAAAGCCATGAAACATAGTAATATCAAGCGCATTAGACAAATAACGTAATAATATTCTGTATATTTTTATTCATCCATAGTAGATTGTGAATAATATTATTTTAAAAGAAAGGTTAAAATTTGTATTTTCGCACAGTACGTTAAAATCCTTATTTAACTAAAAACCAAATTATAATGAAGAAATTTTTGACCTTGGCACTTGTTGGGATGGTATTATCGCTAGCTTTTACAGCATGCAAATCATCAAAAGGAGGAAATTGTGATGCTTATGGAAGTGTTGATCAAGTTGAGAAATCAGACTTGGCAGCTAAGTAAGAAGGCGTTCCACAAGAAACTCAAGGTCATCTAATAGATGGCCTTTTTTTGTCCTATTCGTTTTTCTTTTGTACAAAAAAAAGGTCACGTAAACGTGACCTCTAATCTATTTTCGTTAATTAATTTTTATCGATAATCGTTAGTTCATTTGTAACGGTATAATTGTCTGGAAAAGTAGGAACCAATACATAGTTTTCTGTATTTCGAACTTCTTTACAATCTGAGCATTGGGTTACTTTTATCGAATAAACAACCGATTGAGTAGAAGTGTTAACAGTTACATTTCTTTCATATTGAGCATTACATTTGGCAGAAACAGGGAAAGCTAAAACTTTGTAATTCGCATAATTTACTGCCTCTCTAGGGCCCTCAGAAAATGAAATCTCAATATAATCAGCGTAGTTGCTACTTGCACCAATTACATAATTGCCACCCATGTTTCCGGTCATGAATCCACTTTCTGGATAAATGACAACACCTTCAATGATAGCACCAGAGTCAATTGTTGAGTTATCCAATTTGCATTTCTTTTTACACGAAGTTGAAACTAAAAGAAGAAATGCAACTGAGAATAGAGTAGCTGTTATTTTTAATGTTTTCATAGTCAATTCAATTAGTGTTTTTCAATCAATTCGTTGTGAAATTAGTTATTGTTTTGTAAACAAAAAAATCTATTTTTTGCGTAGTTCAAAGTTTTGTCCAAGATAGACACGTCTTACTTGTTCATCAGAAGCTAGTTCTTCAGCAGTGCCTGATTTTAAAATCCCTCCTTCAAAAAGTAAATAAGCCCTATCTGTGATGGATAAGGTTTCTTGTACATTGTGATCGGTAATTAAGATACCAATATTTCTTTTTCTTAAATCTGCTACAATACTTTGTATATCCTCAACTGCAATCGGATCAACTCCTGCAAACGGTTCATCCAAGAGCACAAATTTTGGATTAGTCGCTAATGCACGAGCGATTTCTGTTCTACGTTTTTCTCCACCTGACAATCTATTTCCAAGATTTTTCCGCACATGAGTCAAATGAAATTCTTCTAATAGTTGCTCAAGTTTCTCTTTTCGCTGAGGCTTTGTCATATCTGTCATTTCTAGTATGGCAAGTATATTATCCTCAACACTTAATTTTCTGAATACTGAAACCTCTTGAGGCAAATAGCCAATACCCAGTTGCGAACGTTTATACATTGGGTAGTTTGTGATTTCAACATCATCTAAGAAAACTTTTCCAATATCTGGCTTTACGAGTCCAACAATCATATAAAAAGATGTAGTTTTTCCGGCACCGTTTGGACCGAGAAGTCCAACAATTTCACCTTGATTTACTTCAATCGTTACGCCTTTTACAACATCACGACCTTTATACGATTTTTTGATATCTTCTGTGTGTAATTTCACGGTACAAATAAACTAAAAATTAAAAGCAAAACGCGCTCTAACGCCAATTGGTGACATGCCTGGGTCTAAATGTGTAACTCGCCACACCAAATCTACACGGGCTATTTTGAAAATATTTTCTATCCCAACTGCTAATTCGGCATAGGGAACGTTTCCAAATTTCTTAGTAAAAGTGGGTAAGAGCATTTCTCGACTATGACGGTCCGATATACTTCCGTAGGTTATTCTTCCCAAAGTAACCAAACGCCATTTTAATTTATTAATTAATGGGATTCGATCAAACAATAGTCCTTCCCAATGGTTTTCAACAAATGCTCCGACATATTTATCAGATATAAATTCGAAGAAATTCAGTTTGTTAAAGGTGGATGTCATAAGCCAATAAGATTGATTTCCTTCATGTACTTTCAGAAAAGGATAGGCTGCTGTTCCGAAGACATATCCAGCTGAAAAGCCATAACGTATTCTTCCTAATGCACCAATTAAACGATGGTGTTCTAATTGAAATTCAATTTTTTGGTAATTGTAATCACTACCGAAAAGACCCTTTACACCAAAAATCCCTTGAATTGATATGATTGGATAACGCGATCTTAGTGATGATCGATCAAATGAACCACCTATAAATTCTTCATCTTTTGCCCATCTATATCTAAATGTAAATTCACTAGTTCGTATACTTTTGATTGTATCAGGTAAATTAAATTCGTTCAGTTTTACATAATTAGCAATTCCTAATGGAGTAAATTCTTTCCACTCAAAAGCACTGTAAATGATAATATCCTTTTTCACATCTTTTTCTAAATTAATCCCTGCTTTTTCAACGAAGGTTAATTTATCAAGAGGGCCAGTTCTAAAGAGTGTTCCGAAAGTTGAGCCAACCGTAGCGGCCGTTGGTGATTGGCCAATTTGTTCAATATCATAATTGTAATAAGCCACCATCATACCGCGCTTCTTTGGTGTAATATTGTATCTAATCGAACCGCCATATTTAAAACGTTCATCACCAAATCCATATGCAACTTTTCCACCGAGTTCTAATCGTTTCGAAAATTTATTGGATGTGCGCAATGCTAGTGCTGTTCGGAATGATTCAACTGGATTCGTACTTGCAATAGCGAATGCATTTCCAATTTCGATTTTTCCTATTGGGTAATATCCTGTTGTGGCAAAATACGTTAGATTTTTGAGTGTCTTAAATAAAGGTACATTCTGGAGAGAATCGACCATCTCCTTTATGCCTTCTTCTTGTTTATTAAGCGGCACATGACGATTTTTAATCCAAAAATCTTCAGTTCGCACTTTCGCACTATCGAGTAGTTCGACTGTATTGTCTGATTTATAGAATTCTTCTGGTCGTTCTTCATTGATTACAAAATCCTTGCGTGAAGAAAGTTTTCGTCCATAGAATCCATAAATCCCAGAGTTTCGTGTTACCTTGATATCGGCAATCATTTTTTCTTTGGTCATCATCCAGATCTCAGGAGCTACCAAATCAAAATAGTGTTCAAAATATAAATCTTGTACATAGTTTATATTCGCCCATGGAGAAATTGAAGCGAAAATTTGTTTTACTGCGTAGGTCGTATCATGAATCCACATTTCACCTTGGAATGTCATATCACCTTTACGCTTTGGCTCAAATCGCAATTTATAACACCATTGGTTGCCGATAAAGGTCGAATCCTCCAAATAAAATCGATAAAATGAGCGGGCACTGTTGGCTACCGGACTAATAAACGCTTTATTAAATAGATTGATATTATTGTCATATACATTAAAATCAAGATACATATCACCCATTAATTGACTAACCTGAAGATTGTCAATTCCCGTGATATGTGTCCCTGCGATTACTTCCTTTTTCTTTTTGGGGTTGTTTTTAAAATAATAATGAGAGACTGTTTCACTCAAAAGCATCGGTAAATAATTTTTCCCATTTTCAGCAGAGTCTAGGTAACTCATAACAAGATCGAGTTTCTTAACTAAACCTATATCTGTAAACTTATCTCCGAGATTATTAAGGTCTAATTGCATTTTAGAATAAACCTCGTATTCGTAAGAAAGCAATTTTTCTTTGTTGTTTATGTCCTTATTGGCAATTACTTTTTTGTGTAAGACGGTAGAAGGAAATTCATCTGGAGGACGAACAACAACTTCTTCAAAATCTGTGGATGGTATGGCTAATTGAACATTGATTTCTTGTTCTTTATCTTTGATAACTTTCTTTCGAACTGTTACATAGCCGCTCATTGAAAACTGCACTGAGTCGGATGCGTAATATGTTTCGAGTGAGAATTGACCTAAATCATTGGTCAATGTACCAATTTTTGTATCGACAAATTGAACGCGGACAAATGGAAGTGGAATTCCTGTAAGCGCATCATTCACAGTCCCATACACCTTTGTCTGCTGACCATATGCCAGAAAAGATGAAAATGCAAGAAATGTAAGTAAATACCGGGTCATCGTTATTTTGATTGTTTAAAAATAAGAATGATTTTGTAAAAGTCCTATTTACTCAGCTGCTCTTTTATCATATTCTTTTCAACGCGAGCAGCTACGAAAATACTTATTTCGTAAAGTAAAAGAATAGGTATAGAAACGATTACTTGAGAAATCAAATCAGGAGGAGTAATTGCTGCTGAAATAATGAGAATCCCAACAATTGAGTGTTTTCTATATTTACGAAGAAATGCTGGAGTAATAATACCCAATCTGGTAAAAATATAGGTAACTACAGGTAGTAAAAATAGTAAGCCAGAATAGAATACAGTTGATAAAATAGTACTCATGTATGAGTTGACAGTGAAAATATTTTCAATTTGAGAACTAATTTTATAGGTTCCAAAGAACTGTATACATAAAGGTGCAACAACAAAATATCCGAAAGCAATTCCAATAAAAAAGAGTACGCTTACATAAAAAACGATGCCTTTTACAACCGTTTTTTCATTGTGTTTTAAACCTGGCTTGACAAATCCCCAGATTTGATAGAAGAGGTAAGGAAAAGAAAGTACAATTCCTCCCATAAAACTCATCATTAAGGCGTAGGAAAACTGTCCGGAAACGGTCATACTTTGCATTCTTACCGGAATTTCTTCAATGCAGACTCCGAAAAGTTGACACATCCACCGAAACGAAATAAAATCCGGTTTTCGCATTGAAAGAAACAACGTCTCCATAATCCATTCTTGAAAAATCCACAATACAATTGAAACCAATAAAATTGCAATCGCAATGCGCACTAATCTCCATCTCAATTCCTCAAGATGTTCAAGAAAGGACATATGTTTTTCTTCTTCCATTCGAGCACAAATGTAATCATTCGTGAGAAATTTAGCGTTAAGTAAATTTGATTGGTCAATTTTAAATTGGATTCATTAAAATCTATGAATAACATCGATTTCTAACAATTTTACCTGCTTATTGTGTAAATTCGTTAGAATATTTTAGTATATTTAATAAAGTTTTAAAATACAATTAATGTCAGATTATAAACTCAAAGAAGCACTCCGTAAATATTTTGGATTCGACACGTTCAAAGGACGTCAAGAAAATGTAATTACAAATGTGCTTGATGGGAAGAATACCTTTGTAATCATGCCTACCGGGGGTGGTAAGTCCTTGTGTTATCAATTACCAGCTCTTCTTTCCGAAGGAACGGCAATTGTTGTTTCGCCCTTAATTGCCTTGATGAAAAATCAAGTTGATGCAATTCGAAACGTGAGTGAAGATGAGGCTGTTGCTCACTTCTTAAACTCGTCATTAACAAAAACAGAAATTACACGTGTAAAACAAGATATACAATCTGGGAGAACAAAATTGTTATATGTCGCTCCTGAGTCACTTACCAAACAAGACAATATCGATTTCCTAACGTCAGTTGATATTTCCTTTTTTGCTATTGATGAAGCCCATTGTATTTCTGAATGGGGTCATGATTTCAGACCAGAATACAGAAGACTCCGTGAGATCTTTGAAAAAATATCAAAAGTTCCCATTATTGCATTAACTGCTACTGCCACACCAAAAGTACAATACGACATCCAAAAGAACTTGAACATGTTGGATGCTACGGTTTTTAAATCATCGTTTAATCGTGATAATCTGTATTATGAGATTCGTCCAAAAAGAGATGTAGAAAAAGAAATTGTAAAGTACATTCGAACGCAAGAAGGTAAAAGCGGTATCATTTATTGTTTGAGTCGCAAAAAAGTGGAAGAACTTGCTGAATTGTTGCAAGTCAATGGAATTAATGCAGTATCTTATCATGCGGGATTAGACAGTGCAACGAGGGGAAAACATCAAGATCAATTCTTAATGGAAGAAATTGATGTAATTGTTGCGACAATTGCATTCGGAATGGGAATCGACAAGCCAGATGTTCGCTTTGTGATTCACCACGATATTCCAAAATCCCTAGAAAGTTATTATCAAGAAACGGGTAGAGCAGGTAGAGATGGAGGAGAAGGTGAATGTATTGCTTTTTATAGTTACAAAGACATTGAAAAATTAGAAAAGTTTCTACAAGGTAAACCAGTTGCAGAACAAGAAATCGGAAAGCAATTATTGAGTGAAATAGTTTCTTATGCTGAAACTTCTGTTTGTAGAAGAAAATTTATTTTGCATTATTTCGGGGAGACATTCAATGAAAAAGAATGTAATGAATATTGCGATAACTGCAAGCACCCAAGAGAACGTCGCGAAGGAAAGGAATATGCTGTGATGCTTTTACAAGCTATTACCGATTTGCAAGAAATGCACAAAGCGAAACATTATTGCGCTTTCTTGTCGGGACATGTAACATCCGATATCAAATCATATAAGCATGATTTAATGCCCAATTTCGGCATTGGAAAAGAACGAGACGAGCACTTCTGGAACGCGGTTATTCGTCAAGTGATTGTGAGTGGAATGATTTCGAAAGACATCGAAACGTATGGTACGTTAAAACTGACTGAAAAAGGAATTGAATTTTTAAGTAATCCAATTTCCTTCTCTTTAATTAAAGAACATGACTTCTCAAATACTGACGATGAAGATGGTGCGATCAATATTAGTGGAAAAGGTGGTGCTTTTGATGAAGTTTTATACGACATGTTGGTTGACTTGAGAAAATCATTATCGAAACAGAATAATATTCCTCCGTTCGTAATTTTTCAAGAGCCTTCCTTAAAGGATATGTGTTTACAATATCCAATCACTATTGATGAATTAACAAATATTCAAGGGGTTGGACATGGAAAAGCAGTTCGTTATGGTGAACCGTTTGTATCATTAATCGCTAATTATGTTGAAGATAATGATATTGAGCGTCCACAAGACATGATGATGCGTTCACTCGTGAATAAATCGGTACTTAAAGTTCAATTGATTCAAAATATTGACCGCAAGCTTCCATTGGAAGATATTGGTCGTGCCCAAGGAAAGAATTTCCAAGAGGTGATTGAAGAAATTGAGGCAATTGTTTCATCGGGTACGCGTATCAATATAAATTATTACATAGATAATATTCTCGATAGCGATAATCAGGAAGAAATTTATGATTACTTCAGCGAAGCCGAAACCGATGATTTAAGTGAGGCTTACAACGAATTTGATGGTGACTATACAGAAGATGAACTTCGTTTGATGCGCATTAAATTTATGAGCGAAATGGCAAATTAGAAGTCGGTTTTACTTACTTCTTTCGAAATGTATAGGTGTTGATTTGTCCAACACTATCCGTAAATTCTAATTGTAAATCGGTGGAGGTTAGGACCATGATACGATGATTGTCAATCCGTGTTACTACATCTGCAGAGTTTAACGTACTAACATCCATATATTCTCCTGATTCTAAGACATTGATGAGTCCAGATTGGTTTGTTGATCCACTAAACGAAGGAAAAGCATAATCAAATTGAAGTGTGTAGGCTTTTTCCCAATATTCATCATTAGACGTTTCAATTTTCATTTCTCCTGTAACATCAGCATAGATGGAAATGCCTGTAGACAAAATTCGTTTAAAGGATTTTATTTCCCAAGTACCATCAATGCGTCGAGTTGTCTTTTTTTCCTTGTCACATGAAGAGACAAAGAAGAGTATCACAAGTAAAATTAAAAGATGTTTCATAAATTAAAAAACTGAACTTGCCATAACTTGCATTCCTGTAATCAATGCATTATCGTCTATGTTGAATTTAGGGTGATGGACCCCATAAACAATTCCTTTATCTTCATTTCGCACACCTAAACGCAGAAAACATACTGGAATCTCTTGAGAGTAAAAGGCGAAATCTTCAGAAGTCATTCGGATTGGAAGATCTTCTACGTGTTGCTCACCTAAAATTTGCTTTGCCTTAGTCCGTAACTTACCCGTAACAATGGGATTGTTTTCTAAATAAGGATAACCTTTGCTAATTTGAACTGTTACTGTCGCTCCCATCGAAGTACAGATTTCTTTTGTTTGCGATTCCACCAAACTTAAGGCTTCGGCACGCCAGTTTTCATTCATGGTTCTAAACGTACCTTTTATAATTGCCGTAGATGGAATAATATTCGTTGCCCCGATTGCTTCAAAGTGTCCAAAAGTCAATACACTTGGAATAGTAGGATTACATTTCCTACTTACTACTTGTTGTAATTGAACTAATAGGTTAGCACCAATCATTATTGGATCAATGCACTGATGTGGTGTCGCTCCGTGACCACCTTTACCGTGAATAGTAATATAAATTTCATCACTGGATGCCATGTAAACGCCTTCTCTAAAACCAACGTTTCCTGTTTTCATTTCAGGAAAGACGTGTAAAGCATACATTTCCGTAATGCTTGGATTGTGTAATACTCCATCAGCAATCATGAGCGTTGCTCCACCTGGGTTTTTTTCTTCACCTGGTTGAAAGATAAGTTTCACAGGAGATTTTAAATTGTTTCGCTGCTCAAAAATTATTTCAGCTGCCCCTAATAGAATGGACGTATGAACATCGTGTCCACAGGCGTGCATCACACCATTATTTTTTGATTGAAAGGGTAAATCAGTGTCTTCAATAATAGGCAGGGCATCCAAATCCGCACGTAAACCAATACAAGCATCTTCGCTCGAATGATGATCTCCTCGAATGATTGCAACAATACCCGTTTTACCAACACCTTTCTCGTGTTCTATTCCGAGTTTTGTCAAACATTGGGAAACATACTCCATCGTTTCAAACTCTTGGTATGAAAGCTCTGGATACATATGCATGTGCTCACGGTAGCCTTTTACTTTTTCAAAAAGGTCTAACGATTTTTGTCGAATAAACTGAAGAATGTCAAGACTCATTTGAAAACGAATTAAAACCAGAAATTACTAAGCGAATAGAAACATAGGCCATGATTAACCCAAAGACAAATTTGACAAGACCTGGAGAAAGTTTTAGAGATAATTTAGACCCAATGTATCCGCCAATTACGAAGGTTGTAGCTATAACAGCACCATAGGTCCAATTTACATTATTGGACTTAGCATAATTTAGAACAGCTAAAATCACAACTGGCATTGCTAAAACAAATAAACTTGTTCCTTGTGCTTCGTGTTGGGATAAACCAAGGAAAAAAACTAAAGCAGGCACAATTAAAACGCCACCTCCAACTCCAACAAATCCGCTTAGTATGCCGGCAAATAATCCGATTAATACAAGAATCAATATGGTTGTTGTAGACATTTTCACTTTTCTTTAGGTAAAAGTAAGCAATTCTCGGTATTACTCAACCATAAGGTTACATCCGCGGATATCTGACTGATCAAATCGTCCTAGTACTTCGAACGTTTGACTGTCATAACATTTTCCGAGATCTTGCGTTGCAATAAAGCTGCAGGAGTATAGATTTGCCAAATCAATAACATTGATACCACCTGTTTTTCCGAAAGGTGTGATTGAGAAAGGATCATTGATATCTCTGCAACTTATTTTCATCCATGCCGGTGCATGAAATTTTCCGTCGGAAAGAGAATATGCCTGTGAAAGTAATTCGGTCATGCCATATTCGGAAGAAATGAATTTAACATTCAATCCCTTCATGAGTTCTAGATGGAGCTCTAATTTGGTTAATTCCTTGCGCCTTCCCTTCATCCCACCTGTTTCAATAATGGTTGCTTCCGATAAATTTGTTTGCTTCTCAGCCAAATCTAATAAAGCATAAGAAACGCCAAAAATTACGACCTTTTTACCTTGTTGAATTGCACAATCATAGCTTTTTTTTACCTCTTCAGGTTGATTTAAGACAAAACTGGAAAGAGGATTTTTACTCAATTCTATCAACTGGTCTACCATATAAACCAAGCTTGAATTGTCTTGTTCTAGGTAATTTGGTAATAGAGCCAGTATTACTTGATCTTCTGGATTGCCAATGAATTTCTTATAGGCTAATAGAAATGATGTTTCGTAGATTTTAGGATCAAGTACGAAGTGTTTACTACGAATTGAACCTGTTGTCGCACTGCTTAAAAATTCTAAACAATCGTCGGGTTTAGTCCCACAAATTATTGTTTGCGTTTTGAATAATTCAATGGGTAGAAAAGGAATTTCTTCAACAGTTTTTGGAAACGGACGTTTCAATAAATCCACATAAGATTTATATACTTTATTGTTTTCATACTGATAATTGAAAACCATAAGCGCTAAATCGCTGAATTCCTTGTCTGATTTTATTGAAAAAATATCGTTCGCAAGATTCATTTTTCTTGTGAATTGAATCAATGGTTGAAATCCTGAAATTCAATCGAATTGTGCTTATGCTTGAAGAAAATAGCGAATAAAATTGCAACAACGAGAGAATATGCCGCAAAAGCAAGCCATATATTTTGCCAGTCATTGGCACCATTTGAAAGTTTAAAAAACTTATCGATTAAAATCCCACTGGTATAACTTCCAAAGATAGCACCAACTCCATTGGTCATCATCATGAACAATCCTTGAGCACTTGATCTTATTCTTGAATCTGTTGTGGATTCAACAAAAAGAGAACCGGAAATATTAAAGAAATCAAATGCCATTCCGTAGACTACACATGAAACAATTATCATCCATAAACCTTCTGCAGGATCACCGAAAGCAAATAATCCGAAGCGCAAAACCCAAGCAAACATACTAATCAACATCACTTGTTTTATTCCAAATCGCTTCAAGAAGAATGGAATAGCAAGAATGAATAATGTCTCAGAAACTTGCGAAATTGACATGATAATGGTTGAATAACGCACCACCAATGAATCAGCATAGGCTGGAACATTTTTGAATTCTGACAAATACAAATCACCATACATATTGGTTAGCTGAAGTGCTGCACCTAACATCATTGAGAATAGGAAAAACAGAGCCATTTTGTATTTCGCAAACAGTTTGAAAGCATCCAAACCAACTACTTCTGTCCAGGTAGAGTTCTTAGAAATTTGTTTTCTCGGAGGACAGACGGGTAAAGTGAAGGAATAAACAGCAAGTAAAATGGCTGATATTCCAGCAATATAAAATTGTCCTTCTAGAGCTTTATTTCCTGTCAAGTTGGTGGTCCACATCGCAACGATAAATCCAACCGTTCCCCAAACGCGAATGGGAGGAAATACCTTGACTACATCTAAATTTCTCGATTTTAAAATACTGTAAGAAACAGAATTAGCGAGGGAAATGGTTGGCATGTAACATATCATTGCAGCAAAAATGACCCAAAAGAAAGTATTTGGATCTTCAACCATTGGAATACAAAGTAGAATTAGTCCACCAAATAGATGTAGTACTCCGTAAAGTTTTTCTGCATTTATCCAACGATCCGCAATGATACCAGTCAAGGTAGGCATAAATAAGGAGGAAAGTCCAAGAGTTGAAAAGATAGCGCCGAATTCAGCGGGACCCCATTGTTTTGTTTCGAACCAGTAATTAGCAATTGTTATTAGCCATGATCCCCAAATAAAGAATTGAAGAAAATTCATGAAAATCAAGCGATTCTTTATTGATAACTGCATGTTGACAATGTTATTTAACTGATTCTTTTATTGATTTCATCGCGAATTTTGGATGCCAATTCATAATCTTCATTTTGAATTGCTTCGTCTAATTGAACTTCTAATTCTTCAATACTTACTTGATTGATGCTGTCCTTTGAATCATCACCTTCGTCATCTTCTAATGAGTCTGAATCAAACTCATTTCCAGTTTCTTCGTCAAGCAAAATTCCGGCACTTGATAGAATATTTTCAAAAGTATAAATTGGGCAATTGAAGCGAACACCAATTGCAATTGCATCAGAAGTTCGTGCATCAATTTCGGTTACTTGACCGTCACGCTCACAAATTAATTTTGCGAAAAAAATTCCTTCAATTAAATTATAAATTACCACTTCTTTCACTTCGATAGAAAAAGAGACCGCGAAATTTTTAAATAAATCATGAGTTAAAGGACGCGTAGGTGTCATTTTTTCCAACTCTATTGCAATCGCTTGCGCTTCGAAACCACCAATAATGATTGGCAATTGACGTTTACCTCCAGTTTCAGCTAATACAAGTGCGTAAGCACCAGATTGTGTTTGACTATAGGATAATCCAGCAATTTCAAGTTTAATTTTATCCATGCTACTTCTGCTCTTCCCTTTACTTCTTTAAAAAAGTAGGGAAGCATTGCGCTTCCCTGTTAATGAATGTTGTAAAAATAATATTTTAACTGAAGATTAGTGACTTGCAGCTTTGAATTTTTTCACAGCTTCTGTCAAACGAGGCAATACCTCAAAGGCATCTCCAATGATTCCATAATCTGCTGCTTTAAAGAATGGCGCTTCAGAATCTGTATTGATTACAACGATTACTTTAGAACCATTCACACCTGCAAGATGTTGAATTGCACCCGAAATACCTGCAGCGATGTATAGATTCGGACGAATTGCAACACCTGTTTGACCAACATGCTCGTGATGAGGTCTCCAACCGATATCTGCAACTGGACGAGAACACGCTGTTGCTGCACCTAATGCGGTAGCTAATTCTTCAACCATTCCCCAGTTTTCTGGACCTTTTAATCCTCGTCCTGCTGAAACAACTAATTCTGCTTCTGGTAATGGAATTTCTCCTTCAGGTTTTTTCGTGTTCAATACTTTTACAGAAGTTGAACCAGCATTGCCATTAAATTCTGCAACATCCGCAGATCCTCCTGCAGCTTCAGGTTGAATACTGTTTGGAAGTAATGATATGATTTTAACAGTTGAATTTACTTTAACTGCACCAAAAGCTTTTCCGGAAAACACATTTACATTAACTGTTCCGTCAGCAGATGGTAAAGCGATTGCACCAGAAATTAATCCAGCTTTTAGACGGACTGATAAACGAGGGGCAACTGCTTTTGCAATTAAATCATGCGAAAAAACAATTGTTGTTGCACCAATTGACTCAGCAGCTGAAGCAATTACACGTGTTAGTTGTTGCGCATCTTGTCCCGAAACAGAGCGATCAACCAATACTTTAGTCGCTCCATAAGCACCTAACGTAGCTAGTAAAGCTGCATCTGCATTTCCAGTAGTAATAACAGTTACGCTATCACCCGTTTTCTTTCCGTATGTAACAACCTCCAATGCTGATTTGTGAAGTCCATTACTGCTATTGATATATACTAATGTTGACATAATTTTTCGTTTTAATCGATTTTATTGAATCCTAGAAATGCAGGATTAAATTACTTTCGCTTCATTGTGTAATAACTCAACCAATTCGTCCATGTTTGTTGGATCTATCATTTTACATGCTGATTTCGCATTCGGCATAGTATAAGACACATATGTTGTCATTGAGTCAACAGCAATTGGAGCAACAATTTGCAAAGGCTTTGTTCTTGCAGCCATAATTCCTCTCATGTTCGGAATACGCTGTTCAGCCATTCCTTTGGCACAAGAAACAACCGCAGGCAATGCAACTTCTACTACCTCAAGTCCACCAACGATTTCACGCTCTAATGTCAATGTCGAACCATTGACGTCTAACTTGGTTGCTTGAGAGATAAAAGGAAGGTCCAATGATTCTGCTATCATACCACCAACTTGAGAACCATTGTAGTTAATTGTTTCCTTTCCAGTTAAAACTAAGTCGAAACCATTTGCTTTTGCGTAATCTGCAATTTGCATAGCAGTATAATAGGCGTCAGTTGGATCTGCATCAACACGAACAGCATCATCAGCACCAATTGCCAAAGCTTTGCGAATTATAGCTTCATCAGCAGCATTTCCAACTGTGATGATTGTAACATTACCGCCAATCGTTTCTTTAATTTCCAACGCTCTTACCAAAGCATACCATTCGTCATAAGGGTTCACAATATATTGAACACCATTTTCGTCGAACTTAGTATTATTGTCTGTAAAGGCAATTTTCGAAGTCGTATCAGGTGATTTACTGATGGATACAAGTATTTTCATTGTTGATTTATTTTCTTAGAATGGATGCAAATTTAAAACAATTATTCGCAAGAATATCAAAAGTGTTTGAGCAAATTCAAACATTTTATTTTCAGCTAATCAACATGGGAACTTTCTAATACTTACTTTTGTCTTTCCACGAAAATT
>JAIOZF010000084.1 GCA_021740745.1 Crocinitomicaceae bacterium
TAAATCTTGACCCAAACTATGCTAGTGCTTATTATAACAGATGTAGAATGAACAACTATTTGCAAAACCAAGAAGAAAATTGTTCAGACTGTAAAAAGGCAATTGAATTAGGTATCGAAGATGGTGCTTTCTTCATTTTTAATGAAAAGAAATGTAAGAAATGATGCAGATAACACGCAGTAAGCAATATGGCGCACGAACATACTCGAGAGAAAGCGCCACATCGCCTACTGCGAAACCGTTATGGGCAACCGAGAGATGTGCTAGGTGTTTATGAAAAGCATGGTTAAAAGACAAATAAAATGAACAACCTTATAAAAATATATTTACCCTTGATTTTTACAATAGGAATTGCATTAAGTTCTTGTGTAAAAAATAATCCTGATCCAGCATGGCTTGAAGTTAAAGAATGGACTCTTTTGGCAAATCCAGAATTGAATGGATTGGAGGGTGAATTAACTCATAATTTCTCAGAGGCAGCAGTATATGTAAATGATGAAAACATGGGAATATTTGAAGTTCCATTTAAAATTCCAATTTTGAAAACTGGGAATGTAAACATCAAAATTTACCCTGTAATTAAGAATAATGGAATTTCCGCCACCAAAAAGATTTACCCATTTGTTGAAGTTTATGAAATCAATGGAACACTAACGAAAAATCAAACATTTACTGTAAACCCATCAACTAAATACAACAACTTTTCTAACTTTTGGATAGAGGATTTTGAAGATTCATTTATCAATTTTGAAACTGATCCCACTTCCGCTGATACTATGATAAATGGAAATGACCCGAACATATTAATGTGGGGAAATTCTTATGGTGTTGTAAATCTTGATGCAACAGATTCTAGTTGGATTGCATATACACTTGAAGATTTGTATTTACCAAAAGGTCAAGAGGTATATTTAGAATTAAATTATTACAACACAAATACTGTCACAACTGGAATTCTTGCAATTGGACCAAGTGGAGTTACTCCTAATCCATACATTCGTTTGAATTCACAAGATCCGTCCTCAGTAAAATGGAAAAAAATCTACATTGATTTACGAGAAATTATTTCAAATTCATCCAATGCTGTTTACTTCAAGCCATCGTTTCAAGCATATTTAGACGATGCAACATCACAAGGACAAATTATTTTAGACAATATAAAGGTTGTTCATTTTTAATTCATCACAGGATAAAAATTAAAAGCCTATAACAGCTGTCTTGCGCCAACCCTCCAATCTTGCTTCGGAACAATGATAAAATTGAAAGATAATAACTTTAACTTCGAAACAACGATTTATTTAAAAAGTTGGGCCGCTCGCAAGGCAGCAAACCGTTATGCCTCAATCTAAAAGACGATAGTGCGACCATTAAAGTAACGAACAAACAGAAAAATAACAGATGCAGAAATACGCAGTAAACCAACAATTAATTGAGACACTTTTAGCTTGGGTAAATTCAGGCGAAATTGCAATACCCGAAATACAAAGACCATTCGTTTGGGACAGTTCAAAAGTTCGTGACTTAATGGACAGTTTGTATCAAGGTTATCCAATCGGCTATGTTATCGCTTGGAGAAATCCAAATGTGCGACTAAAAGACGGCAGTTTAAGTGAAGGCAAAAAAATCTTAATAGACGGACAACAACGTATAACTGCATTGACTGCAGCAATTCTTGGACAATATGTAGTCAACAAAACTTATGAACGTGTAAAAATCAAAATTGCTTTTCACCCAATTGATGAAAGATTTGAAGTTCAAAACCCTGCAATTCTTAAAGACAAAACCTGGCTTCCCGATATTTCGCAAGCAATAAATGGAGACCTTTTTGAAATTGCTGACCATTATTTTGAGCTAAATCCTGATGTTGACAAAAAGCAAGTCCGCAACGCTTTTTCAAACTTGATGAATATACCGAAAAAGCAAATTGGAATTATAGAATTAGCGGCTGATTTAGATATTGAAACCGTTACAGAAATATTTATTAGAATAAATTCAAAAGGAGTTGTGCTTAGTCAAGCCGACTTTGCAATGAGCAAAATCGCTTCTAACACAGAATATAACGGAAATGAACTCAGAAAGGCAATTGATTATTTCTGCCATTTGGCAATTGCTCCCGAATTTTACAAACACATTATTGACAACGATAAAGAATTTGCAACAACAGAGTTTTTTCAAAAAATGCAATGGCTAAAAACCGAGAATGAAGATTTATACGACCCTGACTACAACGACTTAATTCGTGTTGCGTTTACAACACAATTCAACAGAGGACGACTTTCAGACTTAGTAAGTTTACTTTCGGGTAGAAACTTTGAAACACGGACTTACGAAGATGCAATTGCAGAGCAATCTTTTGCAACTTTAAAAGCAGGTGTAAACAACTTCATAAACGAAACGAACTTTAAACGGTTTTTGATGATTATCAAATCCGCAGGTTTTATTTCACCAAAACTTATACGTTCACAAAACGCAATCAATTTCGCTTACATTGTTTATCTGAAACTAAAAGAGTTGGGCGTTAATTCAGTCGCTATAGAAAGTTACGTTAGACGTTGGTTAGTTTATTCAATATTGACAGGTAGGTATTCAGGTTCTCCTGAAAGTGCATTTGACTATGACATTAAACAGATTTCCTCAAAGCCATTTGACCAATATCTCAAAGAAAAAGAAGACGGTGAACTATCAGACGCATTCTGGAATGCCTCACTTCCACAGAGTTTAGACACTTCAGTTGCAAGCAGTCCATACTTCCACGTATTCTTGGCTTCACAAGTTAAAGCCAACGATAGAGGATTTTTATCTAAAGATGTTTTAGTAGGCGATTTAATTTCTCTTCGTGGAGACATTCACCATTTATTCCCTAAGGACTATTTGAAAAAGAACGGATTAGACAGAAGCAAATACAATCAAATTGCCAATTACGTTTATATGCAATCTGAAATCAATATTAAGGTTGGCAATAAACCACCAAAAGACTATTTTGAAACTGTAAAGATACAAATGTTAAACGGCAAACAACAAGTAAGCGGACTTTCAAACGAACAACAACTTTTAGACAACTTGAAAATGAATTGTGTACCGAGAGAAATTCAAGAAATGAGCATTGACGATTACAACGAATTTTTGACTTTAAGACGAAAACTTATGGCGACAAAAATTAAAGAATATTACCACTCACTATGACGAGAAAAGAAGGGCGAAGGCATAACAGGCATTTGGCAAAAAAAGCGGGTAAAGTGGTTAATTGAAGCTTTGTGCTGCGTATCAAGTTCGGTGGTGGCAGACAGTTTAGTACTTCGAAATCCGCTTCTTCGCCAAGCGCCAAACCGTTATGAGTAATACTGACTCCCAAAAGTTCAGTAGAGAAAATATTTTAAAACATCAATTATTGAATAAGTATGATCAAAACGATTTCCCTGTTTTTCTTGATTTTATTTTTATTTCAAAGTCAAGCGTATTCGCAGAAAGATTCAATACTTTTTTATGCCACTATAAAAAATCAACAATTCGAACCCTTACCGTATTCCAACATAGATTTTTTTAATAAGAAACAAAACGGAACTGTCAGCAATGAGCAAGGTTATTTTAAAATTAAATGCGCATTTAATGACACATTGGTTATAAGTCATGTTGGATACAAAAAAATAATTTGCCCTGTAGATTTTGTTTTGGCAAATGATACTTTTAATTTATTCCGAACCATCATATTGACTGACGCATACAAGGAAATTGAAGAAGTTACGGTTTTAGCAGAAAAAGGGAAAATCAGATTTAGAAACTATGGCTCAAAATCGACTGATAAAGCAATGGCTTTAGGAGTGGTTTCTGAAAATTTGGGATATGAATTTGGAGTAAAAATTAACGTCCCTCAAAAACGAAATGTAAAATTGGAACAGTTCAATTGTTTTGTCACTTCTTCAAATATCGACAGTATCAAATTCAGAATTAATATATACCAATTCAACAATTTAGATTCAACCTTGAATCTGTTAAATCAAAACTACATTATTACAAGCAAAACCAAGAATGGGGAAATGAATTTTGATTTAAGAGATGAGAATATTTACCTAAAGGGTGATATATTAGTTTCACTTGAAATAATTGAAGTTTATGGAAAAGGTAGTATTTACTTTGCTACTAGCACATTGGGTTCTGGAACTTATTATCGAACAGGTAAACAAGCTGCTTGGGAAAAATTCCCAATAATTGAAGTTGCTTTTAATATTGATGTTAAACTTTTTTAATATACTCATAACAGCGCCTAAGCAACAGCCCAGATCCTACTTCGAAACAACGATAAAATTGAAACAAAACAATCCTATCTTCGAAATATTAATAATTTTTATTAGTGGGCCGATCGCCTAGGCGCGGGCCGTTAACCACAATAGACGAACGATATGAAAAGAATAATTTTATTAATAATCAGCATCTACTTCCTAGAAGCCTCGGCGCAGGAGATTCAAAAAAATTCACTCAGTACTTCGCTAATTCGGTTGGAGAAAAATTCACAAACCATTTATGGTGATTACAAACTGAAATTCATGACTGGGATTGAATATCAAAGATTTGTAAATAAATGGAGTTTTGGAATCAAGTATGAGCATGGTTTCAATAAAATCGAAGAGTATCCAACAGATTGTTATGATTGCTTTTATGGAACTGGAAATATGAGAGAAGATAATATCTATTTGACAACCAACTATTCAATCTTTAAATTGTTTAATTCAAGACTAAAACTGAATACAGGTGTAAGCTTGTATTATTCAAACCTTAACTTTTCGGGAGACTATCAAGGTGGTTTATCAGGAGGAGGCACAAGAGAGAACTCGACTTATAATACTTTTGGGGCAGCTCCAAGTCTTTCAATTCTTTATTATCCAATAGAGCGATTATTTATATCATTAAATTCTAACTTGAGATATGGTTGGAGTAAAGAGCTTGACGCAAATTCTAATCAAGATCGAAAAGTAAATGAATTTGTAATAACTGCTCCGGAATTAAAGATCGGAGTGAATTTTTAAAAATGTGGTTAACACGCAGTAAGCAAAATGGCGCACAATTACACCCGAGAGAAAGCGCCACATTTGCCTACTGCGAAACCGTTATGCACCATTATTAACCACTCCCGCTAAACGCACCCATCAAGAAATATTTGCTCAATCAAAAATAAATAATTACTTTTAACGTTAGTAACGTAAATCAATATTAATGATAAAGACTTTTGGCGATAAAGAATCCTCCAACATTTGGAATGGAATTCGGTCGAAAAAATTGCCAAATGAAATTCAGGATGTAGCGCGTAGAAAATTAAGGATGCTTAATAATGCACAAGATGTAAATGACTTAAGAATTCCCCCTGCAAACAGACTGGAAAAATTGAAAGGTAACCTTGACGATTATTATAGTATTCGAATAAATAATCAATGGAGAATCATCTTTCAGTGGCTTAATAATGATTCTTACGATGTTAAAATAGTTGATTACCATTAAAAAAGAAGTTATGGAAAAGTTGAGCAATATACATCCTGGTGAAATACTACTTAAGGAATTCTTAATTCCAATGGAAATTTCTGCTTATCGTCTAGCTAAGGCGACATTTCTTCCACAAACACGTATATCTGAAATAATCAAAGGTAACAGACGAATTACCGCTGATACAGCGTTGCGTTTCGCCAAATTTTTCGGAACAAGCGCAAAGTTTTGGTTGGGCTTACAAGATGATTATGATCTTGAAGAAGAGAAAAATCAAAAGGAGAAAGAATTAAATGACATCAAACCAATGGAAGGAAACGCTGCATAACACTTGTTTGGCTACATGCCTTCGAACTTGTATCGAAAAAATGATTTTTATGAAACAAAATAATTTTAACTTCGGTGAAACGATTTATTTAAAGAGTCGGGCCGAGCGCCAGGCAGCATACCGTTAAAGATAAATTTATTAATTTTGTACCAATAATGTTGGAGTCCAGCAACCACTTAAAAAACGGGGCTCTTTCTGAAAAACCTATAAAGAAGGAAATTTAAATTTGACAATTATGACCAATAGAGAGTTTTTTAAAACTTGCCTTGTAAATGAACTAGCAGCAACAGCTGCTGTAATAGAGGCTTTACCAAAAGAAAATCTTAATTACAAACCTCATCCTAACAGCAGGAATGCTTATGAAATTGCAGAGCACATTATCGCTCATGCTTTTGATTTTAATGTAATTTTAACTGAAGAAATATGTGATGAATGCCTCGTAATGCCATTCAATGAGCCTAAAGAAGGATCAAAAATCCTTTCTGATAATTGGGACAAAGCAATAAAAATTGTTGATACATTAAGTGATGAGGCTTTCGAAAATATCAATGTTGAACTACTCGTTTCAGGCAATCCTCTTTTAACAATGCCTAGAAATGCCATGCTTTGGTTTTTCCTTTTTGATATTATTCATCACAGAGGGCAATTAAGCACTTATATAAGACCTATGGGTGGAAAAAATCCTGCGATATACGGTTGGAGTTTTGATACCAAATAAATTCCGAACCTTAAAATCACACAGGTATTGGTATGACTCAAAACTTCTTTTGCAAAGTTTATAACAACGTTATTGAAGAAGAAATAAGAAAAAAAACATCCCATTAAAGTACCGCAGCCTAGCTGCGAACCGAAATGTGGGATTACACATGCCCCAATTTATTTATAAAAAACACCAATATTTGGTGTTTTTTGCTTAAGATAGTTGTTACGAGTCAAAACACCTCATTTATCTTGTTTAGATATTTTGATCAGTTTATTCAACGTATTTTAATATCCATAACAGTTCATTTTTAAATAAATCCTAGTCTTATTTCGGCTTCTTTGATAAACTTATGTTATAATTTTCCAAGTCACCCGACATTCTAACGTAAACCAATTTGCTGTTTTCACCGCGATACTGAATTTCTTCTGGGCTCGATTCATCCGTTTTCGATCGCTTGAATAGTTTTTTACCTGCTGCCTGAGAGACCATTTTCCAAGGTACGCCTATTAGGTAATCCATGTCCATTTTATCTGAAATTTTCTGACTTCCATGTATTTCCATGAAGCCTAAATTGGAATTTATTGTCATCGCTGGAATTTCAATCACGCTCTTTTTGATTCTTAACGTGTTCTTTAAGGTGTCAAATACCACACTTTTTAACTTACTGTCCTCAAAGTAATCACTTAACGCTTGGATTGGTCCATAATTTTCAAGTCGACCGTTCAAAACTACCATATCGATGACGATCTCAGAATCATCAATTTTCGGAACCAAATCAGCATGCAAATGAACTTTTCCCGTAATTCTTCCTGAGAATTTTCCATGCAGATTTTCCGAAACCAAGTAATCTTGTCCAAAATTATCAAACTTAACCATCAACTTATCTAAATCAACACCTTTCACTTTTATATCTGGTTTGAAGTAAATATGTTTTTTATCTTTTCCACTGAGATATCCAGTAATATCCATGTGTCCACCCGCTGCATCAAACGCTAATTTGTTGACATGAATTGTGTGATTTCCTTCACTTTGAATATCAGCTTTGAGTTGTTGTAACTTGTATTTGTGATAATTCAATTGACCAATATCTAATGTGATATGCATTTCTGGGAAATCGAAATCGTAAATGCTAAACACATCATCGTGATTAACCGTTGAAGAACTCTTTCCTGCTGTTGCTGGTGGACTTTGATAATTCAATAATTCATCAACATCTAAGCGGCTTCCCGTTAAATGAATCAAATTTGATTTTACTGATTTTGATTTTGAAAGGTTATAGTTCATGTCCAAACTAAAGTTGGAATGACCCATTTTACCCTTAAACTGGTTAACTGTTAAAAACTCATTCTCTAGGTGAACTCGTCCCTTAAATTGTTCAAATTTCAATGGATGAATTTTCATTTTACCTTCAAACTGCGTCAATTGAAAATCGGTCGATTTCAATGCCCCATCAAAATGTAAATCTGTTATTCCATGCAATCTGAGATTACTTACCTCCTCGTGACGATAATCTTCAGGTACAAATCGACTGCCTCCGTATGTGAAAACATTGTCAAACTGCAACAATTTAGAAGTTAAGTCGAATTCTACTCTTGTGTCACCTTTGATTTTTTCATCAAACCATATATTGTAATTATCTAATCTTCCAGAAAAATGAAAGTCAGAATTATCAATCATTCCAGAAAAATCCATAACACGAAAATCATTGTCATCTACGAATAAATCAGCATGGAAATCGTGCAATTCATGCGGATAATGTTTCATTTGAGCGTGTAAATCTTCAATAAAGAACTCTCCTAATGGCAAGGTTTTCGATTCTGTAATTGCCTTCGCAGAACTTAGAAATTTCAAGCTAAGTCTTAAATTCTCAATTTGTTCATCAACGGGTTTTACATTCTCATTACCAGACGTCAATTCTTTTATATCTAAAAAGTTAGACTTAATTTTCAAATCTGAAGTTAACAAGTCAGAACTGTGATGAATGATAGCGGGCAAGTCACCCACTGAACCAGTTATGCTCAAATCTGATTTCCCCATCTTCATGTTGAACTGTTCAATTTTCGCCTCGTGACCAACCATTGTAGCTTTCATATCGAGGTTTTCAAGCGCCAAATGATAACTTGGTGTTTTAAATTTCAACTTTCGAATTTCCAATTTACTGTAATAGGATTCATTGATTCGTTCAATACTTTTTTCAGGATTATTCAAATCAATAATATCGTGGAAATTCATAGTTAAAATAACCCTACCGGACATACCTTTTAACTCTGTCGTATTCAAAAATTTAGATAGGAAATCGAGATCAAAATCTGAAACTAAGTTCATATCAATGTCTGGCGAATTGAAATTGACAACCGACAGTTTGCCTTTAAAAATACCAGCTTCTGGTTTCGCGCTGAAATTCTCCAATTCGAATCGCATTGTCGACAAATTGCGTTTGCTTCCGTTGGTAAAGCTTCCTTTAAAATCAATTTTTTCTAATCTCTTTTTCGATTCAAGGTTATTAAAATGCCCATTATCACAACCAAATATTGCATTAATTGCTGGTTGTTGACCATTCAATGTTTTTCCTTTTATTCGAGCATCAAAGAATATTGATCCTTGATTATCAAATTCTTTTAAGGTTTCAGACAAATCTTCTGGCAGCATTGCCAAATACAAGTCAAAATTCTGCTTTTTACCATTGAAATGAAGGTCAACATTTGCCTCGTTTTTAAAGTCAACAAATCCTCCAAACTGAAATGAAGCACCTTCGAGTAATACTTCTGTTTCAGTGATTGAAAGTACTTGTGTAAGTTGATTCAAATCCAGTTCTGTATCCGCTTCAAAATGTTTGTGCTTAATAAAGGTTGTGTCACCGTTTTGTATAACACTTAATTCAAACTTTGAATCAAGACCTATCGATAAGTGCTTGTCGGTTGTTTTAAAAGATGATGTTGTTTTAGTGATATAGGCATCAATCATCAAACCATTGGTTTCATTCAGTTTCGATAAATCAATTTTATCAAGTTTGATTGATTTCAAATCTAAATGAAACTCTTCTTCAACCTTTTCAGGTGGTAAATTTGTTTCGAAAGCTTTGGCAATGTTAAATGAACCATCTTTATGCTGCACCACCCGAATGTCACCATTCGATAAACGAATAGATTTAACATCATACTTACCTGTGATGAGACCTTTAATATCAAAACCCACATAAGTATCATTGATATGCAGAATCCGCTTTTTAAGCTCAAAGTCATCTTCCTCAAAAATTTCTAAGTCTTCAATATCAATCGATATATAGGGGAAATTAGCAAATGGTGCTACATGACTTCCCTTGATTCGAATGGCGCCTTTAAAATCTTTATTGGCCGTCTCTATTAAATTTTTGACAATTGCATCCTGTTTTGCGTAAACTATTAACACTACAGTGAAAAACAAAACAATTGGAGTTATTATGGAAACCAAGATAAATCGCTTCCAAAATTTTTTTCGTTTTAAAAAAGAAAAAGACAACTTCATTCAACAAAATAAGTTCTAAAAATACACCAAAAAAAAAGAGGAGCAATAAAAACCGCATGAAATAACCATTCAATTTGTTATTTTCCTTTACCGAAAATTTAATTAAAAAGAAGCGAACGACTTATTATTTTCTTGAAATTTCAACTTCCTATTTCTTTAATCCTCTTGCGCGTTGTATTTTTGCACTATGAAGAAGAAGGTCGAAATACTTGCACCCGCAAAAAACCTGTTACAAGGAATGGCAGCTATCAACGCTGGTGCCGATGCAGTATACATTGGTGCCCATTTGTTTGGAGCACGCAGCAATGCGACTAATTCTGTAGGTGATATTGCCGAATTGGTTCAATATGCCCATTTATTTAAAGCAAAAGTTTTTGTGGTCGTGAATACGATTCTTTACGATAACGAGATTGAGGCTTGCCAGAAATTAATTCATGAATTATACCATATTGGTGTTGATGCCTTGATTGTGCAAGATATGGCTATCATGGAAATGGACCTCCCTCCTATTGTCATTCACGCTAGTACACAAGCTAACAATCGAACACCTGAACACGTTAAATTCTTAGCTGATGCGGGTATGAAAAGAGCCGTTTTAGCACGTGAATTAAATTTGGATCAAATTCGTGCCATTCATTCAGCAACGGATATCGAACTCGAATTTTTTGTTTCCGGTGCTTTGTGTGTTTCATTTAGTGGGAATTGTTACATGAGTGTTGCGAACGGTGAACGCAGTGCCAATCGCGGTTCATGTGCGCAAAATTGTCGCCTTCCCTACAATTTAATTGATGGAAACGGAACAACTTTATTAACGGAGTCTCACTTACTGTCGATTAAAGACTTGGATTTGAGTGATCAGTTACCTCATCTGATTGAAGCAGGAATTACCTCTTTCAAAATTGAAGGTCGTTTAAAAGATTTGGTCTATGTAAAAAACAATGTTTCCCATTTACGCAAGCGCTTAGATGCTTTTTTAGAGGGAAATGAACACTTTGAAAAAGCATCATCTGGTCGGACTATTTACAATTTCGATTCACAGATGGACAAAAGTTTCAATCGCGGTTATACCGATTACTTTGTCAATAAACGAAAATCAAAAATCGGCTCATGGGAAACACCTAAATCGCAAGGAGAATATATTGGAAAATTACTCGGAACAGAGGTAAATGGTTACCGAATCGAAAATAGTGAGCTCCTGAACAACGGTGATGGTTTGTATTTTGTGAACGAAGAAGGACATGCAGATGGAGATCGTGTAAACATCATCATCAACGGATTAGTAATTCCAAATAACTTCAGAGTTTTACCTATTGGGACTGAAATTTACCGTAATCACGATGCTGCATTTACAAAATTAGTAGAGCGCGAAGATGCTGTTATTCGCAAAATTGGAGTAAACCTTCAATTTACCGAAACGACTCAAGGATTCCTTTTAACTGCAATTGATGAAGATGGTCACACAAGTCAAATTGAACTAAAAACGTCAAAAGAATTGACCAAAACTGGTGAATCGATTGAAGAAAATATTGCTAAAAATTTAGCAAAGACCGGAAACACCCC
>JAIOZF010000085.1 GCA_021740745.1 Crocinitomicaceae bacterium
AGTTATTCACCAATCGAGAAAATACGGAACAACGAAATTTGGTTTGAACCGCTTTGTGAGTGGTCCCTTGGATTTGTTGACGGTTGTCTTCATGGGTAAATTCGGAAAGAAACCAATGCACCTTTTTGGAGTCTTAGGAATTCTCATGTTTGTTGTAGGTTTTGGTTTCAGTTTTTATCTGGGTATCGATAAATTATTCTTCGATAAATCTGCTCGATTGATAGCACAGCGAACAGAATTTTTTGTTGCCCTAACGGCAATGATATTAGGTGTTCAATTTTTCTTAGCGGGTTTTGTCGCGGAGTTGATTGGTCGAAATTCTGCTAGTAGAAATGTCTACCTGATTGAAACCACAATCGACTAATACATGTGGGATATTGATTCTTCTTGGACCTTGTTTCTTGATCGTGATGGCGTTATAAATCACCGCATCATAGATGATTATGTGAAAACCATTGAGGAATTTATTTTTCTAGATGAGGCGCCAGAAGCTATTGTTCATTTTTCGAAAATTTTCAAAAGAATTGTTGTCGTAACGAATCAACAAGGAATTGGCAAAGGCTTGATGACGGAAAGTAACTTATCGACAGTTCATACTTATATGGTTCAAGAAATTGAAAAATTGGGAGGACGAATAGATGCGGTTTATTTTGCACCACAATTGGCAAAGGAAAACTCATTAATGCGCAAACCAGAAGGTGGAATGGCATTGAAAGCGAAAAGTGAATTCCCAGAAATAGATTTCTCAAAAAGTGTTATGGTAGGCGATTCAGATAGTGACATTGAATTTGGAAAACGACTTGGCATGAAAACTGTAAAAATATCTCCAACTAAAATGGATGATTCGAAAGCTGATCTTTATATTGAGCACTTGAATCAACTTGCAAAAAGTTTATAACATGGTTAAAATAATTTTTCTTCTAACATTCTTGATTTCCTTCATAGGATTTGGTCAAAATCAAATTGATTCTAAAGGTAGAAAACAAGGTCCTTGGAGTAAAACATATCCAAAGAGTAAGGTTTATGAATACAAAGGTCAGTTTAAAGACAACAAACCAGTTGGGACATTTACGTATTTCTATCCGTCAACAAAAGTAAAGGCAGTTATTAAACATGATGAAAATTCAACACGCTCACTTGCATACTTCTACCATGAGAATAGCAATTTAATGAGTGCTGGGATTTACCGAGATATGAAAAAGGATTCTGTTTGGATGAATTTCTTGCCTTCAGGCAGATTGAGTACAACTGAGACATTTAAAAACGATTTACTACATGGAAAGAAGACGATTTATTTTGTCCCTGAAGATGTAAATGATAAATCGCGTTTTATTTCTGGAACCTTCATCTATGAAAATGGAAAACTAAAAGGCGAAGCTGTTGAATATTTTGATACAGGCGTTACCCGTTCCAAAGGGTCCTATGAAATGGATAAAAAAGTAGGCGTTTGGGACTATTTTCATCCAAATGGAAAGAAAATGATCATGGAACGATATAAAAATGGAATCCGTCATGGTTGGCAATTTGCGTATGATGAAACCGGCAAAGAGGTTGGGAAGTCCTACTATTATTATGGTCAATTAAAAGAAGGAAAAGATTTAGAACATATAATGAAACAAATGAAAGCCAAAGGAATAAATCCAAATGGATAGTTTTCTTTTTTTATTTCAATCTCTTTTTCTACATTAGCCTCATGTTTAGAAGTAAATACAAACTTTTTCTTAGCGCTTTTTTAATGTTTATGTTGGTATTCTCTTGTAAGAAGGATACACCGACATTTCAGTTTCACTATGACTATTTTGATTTAACCGAGGGTCGATATATTGAATACCGTGTGAAAGAAATTCGTCATGATGCTGGAGCTTCTATTCAACATGATACCTTGAATTATTTACTCAGAACAGTAATTGGAGACACAATTATTGATAATGAAGGAAGAACAGCTCGTAAATTCTATCGTTATAAGCGAAATAATACAAGTGAAAATTGGGTATTAAGTGATTTATGGATGACTATTATTTCAGAGAATAGAGCCGAATTAATCGAAGAAAATCAGCGAATCATCAAGTTAGTTTTCAAACCAAGTATTGTAAAAGAATGGAATGCTAATGCATTTAATACATACCCAGAATTGGATTGTTATTATGAAGATCTTCACCTAGAAGGTACATTTAATGGTTTTTCATTTGACTCAACATTGAGAGTTGAACAGGAAAATTTCTTTTCGTTGGTTGATTATCGCCGCAAACATGAAACGTATGCAAAAGGAGTAGGTTTAGTATCAAAATATTACAAGGATTTAACCATTCAGAATTTTGATACACTAAATGTCACCAACGGAGAAGAGTTGTTTTACACCTTGATTGGTTACGGTTTCGAATAAACACATTTTTTTTCATTTCTTCTTTTTACTTACTTTTGAAGTATGCGTATTTCAATTTTTTCAGCTTTTTATCCTTTTCGCGGAGGGATAGCTCAATTTAATGCTAGACTTTTCAGGGCGTTTGAAAAAAAGAAATATGTCAAAGTGAAGGCTTTTACCTTTACAACTCAATACCCCAAGCTACTTTTTCCAGGAAAGACACAAGAGGTTACTCCCGAAGATGTCGCAGATAAAATTCCAGCAGAAAGAATTGTTCATGGATTTAACCCATTCACCTACCGAAACGCTGGTGTGAAAATAAATTTGAGTAAACCAGATCTTTTCATTGCCAATTATTGGATGACATTTTTTGGTTATTGCGTGAGTGTTTTAGGAAAAATGCAAGCCAAACACACGAAGCGAATCGCCATTATTCACAATCTTATTCCGCATGAAGAGCGTTTTTTTGACAAACCTTTCAATCGACTATTCTTAAAGAATTATGATGCTTTTGTAGTGCTGTCTGAGTCGGTTGAAAATGATTTAGTGAAGATGAAGCCTTCTGCAAAATTTATCAGATTAGCACACCCTTGGTATGATCAATTTGGATTAAAATTGGATAAAGAAACTGCCCAAAAGAAACTTGGTTTGGACCCAAACAAGCGCACCTTGTTGTTTTTTGGATTGATTCGTGATTACAAGGGCTTGGATATTTTGTTAGAAGCATTTGAATTGTTGAACAATCAATACCAATTGGTGATTGCTGGAGAAGTATATAGTAATGCAGATAAATACAAGCAACAAATCGCTAAGAGTAAATCAAAAGATTCCATTTTCTTTTTTGATAGATATATTGATGATTCAGAAGTAAGCACTTTTTTTTCGGCTACTGATATTTGTGTTTTACCTTATCGATCGGCAACACAAAGCGGTATAACAGCAATTGCATTTCAATTTGAAGTTCCGTGTGTTGTGACGAATGTGGGTGGATTGAAGTCAATCGTGGAAGAAGTTGGTGGAGGTATAGCTGTGAACAAAGTTGAAGCGCAGTCATTAAAAGAAGGGGTTGAAAATGTGTTTGAAGGCGATAAATTGCAGCAAATGCAAATGAATTTAAAAAAATACAAGGAAGAAAACACATGGGATTCGTTTGCTGAAAGAATTATAGAATATAGCAAAACGCTTGACTAAATCGTTAATTTAAAAGCTTCTTTTCTTCTTAATTTTACGTTCTGTTAATAAACTTGCGAAATACATCTAAAACTTTGTTGACTTTAATAAAGGGAAATTCTATATTTGCGGGCTTAATTGATAACTAACTGTTTTACGAAATGCGTAATAAAGGATTTTTTTGGTTTTTGACAATATTATTAACGGCGGTGTGCGTTTACCAACTGTCGTTCACTTGGGTTTCAAGTTCAATTGAAACGAAAGCGGATAAAGAAGCAAACGAGCGTGTTGCTGATTTAAAGAAAGAAGCTGCAAGTAATAACAACATTGGTTTCTTGCCTAACAATACACAGGTTGATTTTTCAAAGCCTGAAGCGGAAGAGTTAGCGAAAGCGGCTTTCATTAATCAGATTTTGAAAGAGAAAGCTGAAACGAAAGTTTACCCGCTTATTGGATCAACTTTTTCTGAAGTTAAGAAAAGAAGTTTGGCCTTTGGTCTTGACTTAGTAGGAGGGATGAGTGTTACACTTGAAATCTCTATTCCTGACTTGGTTGCAAACTTTGCAAGAAATCCACGTGATTTACAATTCAAAAAGCCGTACGAAAGTGCTTATGATATATACACTTCACAAGGTGGTGATTTCATTTCGATTTTCTCAGATGAGAATAAGCGAATTAACAACGGGATGAAATTGAATCGTTTGTTCGCGACAACGGACATGGAAGGTTTGGGAATCAACTCATCTGACGAAGATGTAGAAGATTTCTTGAGAAATATTGCTTCTTCTTCAATGGACGGTGTTGAGCAAATCATGAACAAGCGTATTAACCAATTCGGTGTAGCGCAACCAAATATTCAAAAAGATCCTTCAAACAATCGTTTATATATTGAATTACCAGGTGTTCAAGATGAGGCAACTGTTGCAGAAAGATTACAATCTACTGCAAATCTTCAATTCTTTGAAACATATTTCCCTCAAGAAATTGGTTCTCAATGGCAACAAGCAACAGTGGTTTCGCGTTCAAAGGAAACGAAAGTAGAGGATGTTGCAGTTGTTGAAGACACAACAAAAGTAATCGACACAACGAAAGTAGCTGAAGTGAAAAAAGCGGAACCGCTAACTGCCTTGAACAATGGTCAAAAAGGTTTAGCTGATTACGTTAAAGGCGCAGGAAACTACGCAATGGGTTATGTTAGTCCAGAAGATAAAAGTGCTGTTGATGCTATTTTAAGTCGCAAGGACGTGATGGCAGTTTTTCCAGAAGATTTAAAATTCATGTGGTCGGCTGATTTAGAAAAAGTAGAAACAAATTCTAAAGAACGCGCTCACATGTTATATGCAATTCGTGTTCCTGAAACAGGTAAAGCGAAAGTAGGTGGTAAAGACATCAAAACAGCAAGTACTGGTTACGACCAAAACTCTGGAAAAATTACGGTAGATTTATCAATGACAGAAGAAGGTGCTGATAAATGGGCATTGATGACGTCTGATAATGTTGAACGAATTGTAGCAATTACAATGGATAATGTTGTGTACAGCGCTCCAAGAGTAATGAATGCAATTACAGGAGGTAACACTCAAATTTCTGGAACGTTCTCAATTGATGAAGCGAAAGATTTAGCTGGGTTATTAAATGGTGGTGCTTTGCCTGCTCCTTGTATTATAAAGGAACAAACGAAAGTAGGTCCAACAATCGGTGCTGAAAATACACGTGCGGGATTAATCTCATTCGCGATTGCACTAGCTTTAGTATTTGCTTACATGTTCTTCTATTATGGAAAAGCAGGTTTAGTTGCTGATATCGCGCTTTTAGCGAATATGGTATTTATCTTCGGTTCACTTGCATCTTTCGGAGCGGTGTTAACTTTGGCAGGTATTGCTGGTATCGTTTTAACCATCGGTATGGCGGTGGATGCGAACGTCCTTGTTTTCGAACGTATCCGTGAAGAAATTGCAAATGGCAAAGAGAAACATGCTGCAATCGATGAAGGTTACAAGAAAGCCTTGTCATCAATTATTGATGCCAACGTAACTACTTTATTGACTGCAATCGTGTTGAAAATTTTTGGATCAGGTCCAATCGAATCTTTCGCAACAACATTAATCATTGGTATTTTTACTTCTGTATTTGCGGCATTGATTGTCTCTCGTTTGATCTTCATTTGGATGATGAACAAAGGAAAAGACATCACGTTTGAAACAAAAATGACGAAAGGTGCTTTTAAATCAACAAAAATCAACTTCGTTGGTAAGCGTAAGATGTACTATGGTGTATCAGCAATCTTGGTAATTGGTTCAGTAATTCTTTTGGTAACGAAAGGATTGAATCCAAGTATTGAGTTCTCAGGTGGTCGTACATTTGGAGTTAAGTTTGATAAAGCAGTTGGAAATGATATCGAATACCTAAGAAATGAATTATTGACGGTATTTAAGGAAGACGGTAAAACTGCATCTGTAGATATCAAGACTAAATCAAACAACTATTTCGTTGAGATTACAACGAATTACAAATTGAACAATGAATCTGCTAACGAGGAAGTTAAAGAAAAATTAAAAGAAGGTTTAGCAAAAACATCTGCGAAATTAGGTGGATTTGATATTCAAGAATCAAGAAGTGTATCTGCTTCAGTTTCAAAAGAATTAATTTCGTCTTCGATGATTGCAATTATTTTGTCATTGATTATCATGTTTGCATACATCTTTATGCGATTTGGTAAATGGCAATATTCTGCAGGAGCAATTCTTGCATTAGCTCATGACGTTCTTATCGTACTTGGTTTGTTTGCATTGTTCCATGGTATCTTGCCATTCAACATGGATGTAGATCAAGCGTTCATCGCGGCAATTCTTACGGTTATCGGTTATTCGATAAATGATACCGTGATTGTATTCGATAGAATTCGTGAAGAATTGTCTTGGAAAAAAGATGTGAATCAAATAGATGAAATTAACGGAGCCTTGAACTCAACATTATCCAGAACAGTGAATACTTCATTTACTACTTTCATTGTATTATTGACTGTATTCATTTTAGGTGGAGCTGCTATTAAAGGTTTCGTATTCGCCTTAATGATTGGTGTTGTAGTTGGAACTTACTCATCGTTGTGTATTGCAACTCCAGTTCTAATCGACTTTACAAAAAAGATTAAAGCATAATTAATTTATAATTGAAGAAAAAGCCGAATCAAGAGATTCGGCTTTTTTTATGCCAACGATTTGGCGAGTTATTTCGTCCATATTTAAAAAGGACAAGATGATTGTGTTTGTTGGATTGGTGGTCTTAATGTTAGTAGTGCACTGGGTGACCGAAAATCACTTTCTACCTTAAAACGGTATTATTTGTAAAGTGCTTTTGTGTTTTCGTAAATACATGCTTATTATAGTGCGTGTATCTCTGTTCTCTTCTCGGATTTCAATAAACTTTTTCCAACGATTAATTGGTTGTGAATTGAAATGATAAGGTGCAAATCCAAATCCTTGAAATGAACCACGCTCAATTAGAATGATGCTTTTTTCATTCTTATGTCTTCCTTTATCAATGATGTAAAAAGATTCTCCATTCATCATTAACTCGTCAATGAGAGCAGTTACACGTTGATTGTAGTCTTCGCTTGATTCTTCTTTCACGCATGCACCTTTGCATTGTTTTATTGAATGATGAAAACATGCGTTGTTTGTAGGATACAAATCACATAGTTTTTGACAAAGCTCAAACTTCTGACAAATGTATTCTAAGTATTGCGTTCCTTCTTTTCTTGTAGAAAAACTCGTTAAGGGAATTTCAGTTGATTTAGATGTCGAACCGGCATAAAGTCTTTTGTAGCCATTTTCATCTTCATAGGAAAACAATCCATAAGGAAAAGAACTCTTGCGAAGCATTCGGTTATAAATCGGCTTGTGCTGTTTGATTAAATCAGATTCATGCAACAAGGCGATTAATTCATTTCCTGTTAGTTCAAATTCAATACGCGTAATTTCTTGACGCATTTGAATACCTTTTTTTGTCTTCGTATTACGTAAATGTTGATCTACACGATTCTTGATTTGTTTGCTTTTTCCAATATAAATCAATTGGTTAAACTCATTGTAAAATTTATAAACTCCCGTTTTCAAAGGAATTTCCTCTAAATTTTCTAAGTCTAAATTGGGGTGCAAAATACGCGGATTAACTTCTTGCTGAATGAACGTACTTAAGTCACTCGGATCCTTTTCAATTAACAAGGTAAATAAATGTGCTGTTGCCAATGCATCCCCTCCAGCTCTGTGACGATCTTTGATTTCAATTCCAAGACTTCTAACAAGTTTCCCTAGGCTATACGACTCTTTGCCTGGAATTACAAAACGGGAGGCTCTAACCGTACATAAATGTGGTCTCCGAAAATCGTATCCCAATGTTTTAAATTCGTGGCGTATAATACCATAATCGAATCCAACGTTATGCGCGACAAAAACGCAATCTTCCGTAAATTCAATTATCTGCTTTGCAATTTCATAAAACTTTGGTGAATTTTCAACCATCCGATCATTGATGCCGGTTAATCGGACAATGAATTCTGGAATCTGCATTTCAGGATTGACTAAACTCGAAAATTCGCCAATAATTTGTTTGCCGTCGTGCTTATAGATCGCAATCTCAGTAATTTTTGAGTTTTTTGGACTTCCACCAGTCGTTTCGATATCTACTATTGCATAATGCATCTTCACAAAGTTAATTGGAATCGGATAATGTGATTCATTTTCTGAAAATTAATGTACAGTGCTAATTTGTTCAAATGGATTCTTTGTTCTAATTTGGCGTTGTCTTAGACAAAGGCAGCATCAAAATAATAAATATGAAAAAAATTACTACACTTTTATTCTTGTTCGTTTGTTTGGTTTCATTTGGACAAAGTACTTTAACCATCTTCAATAATGGAGGTCAACAATTCTATGTTATACTAAATGGTATCAAGCAAAATTCTGCTCCACAGACAAACGTTTCAGTTAGTGGAATTAACAATGGTTCTTATTCAGTGAAGTTGATTTTTGCAGATGGAAAAACAAGAGATATTGACAAGAATTTCATGTTGGACGAACCAACTTTTGTGACAACTCGAGTTGTTTTCAAAAAAGGTAAAGGAAAATTACAAATGATTGGGATGGAACCGGCAAATGGTCAAAATGGAACTGGAACAAACATCATTTACAGACCAAATAATTCTGCTGTTTATTCAGATGCTGTTGTAACTCAGACGGTAACAACAAATACTCAGCAAACCACAATTCCTGTTAATACACAGCAAAATGGAACGACTACAATTAATACTTCAGGATCTGAGCAAAACCAATCTTCAGGAACTACGACAATTAATACGCAAACTACAACTTCGGATCCTACCATGCAAAACGGAAACGTTGGAATCAACATGAATGTGAATGGCACCACAAATCAAGTTCCGCAATCAGGTTCGGCAACAATTAATGTTCAAACAACAACTTCGGATCCTACACTACAAAATGGAAATGTGGGAATCAACATGAATGTGAATGGCACCACAAATCAAGTTCCGCAATCAGGTTCGGCAACAATTAATGTTCAAACAACAACTTCGGATCCTACACTACAAAATGGAAATGTTGGAATCAACATGAATATGAATGGCACCACAAATCAAAATTCGCAATCAGGAACGACAACAATTAATACGCAAACAACTACCAACGACCCAACAATGCAAAATGGAAATATGGGTATTAATATGAATGTGAATGTAACGGATCCAACCATGAACAATGGGCAAGGCGGTGTTAACATGTCAATTAATTTGTCCGGAACAGGCGTTGGAACGAATACAACTATAAATGAAACTCAAACAGTTAATCAGACTACTACAACGACTGTTACAACAAATGGCACTCAAACGACTACATCAGGTGGTACTCAAACAATTACAACTAACACGAATGTGAATGGTCAAAGCACCAACACAAATGTTAATACAAATCCGAACACTAACGTTAATAGTAGTTCTAATCAAGTTGTTTCAAGTGCGACTTCTCAGAATTTTGTTTCTTGTCAGAAAATTATGGGTGATGTAAATGTTTATCTAAAAGATTTGGAAGAATTCGATTTTGAAGATGATAAAATGGATTTAACAAAAAAAGATTTTGTTGGAACGTGTATGACGGCATCTCAAGCCTACAAATTAGTTGAAATTTATGCGTTCGAAGAAAATCGTTTAGAAATTGCGAAGTATTTATATCCTCGTATAATTGATAAAGACAATGCGAAGACAATAATTCCATTGTTCACCTTCGATTCTACAAAACTGGAATTCAGAGAATTTATTAGAAATTAATAAGAGAGAGGCGTTAAGCCTCTTTTTTTTGTGCTAAATAATGATCCACTGAATTGCGAACAGAATGGTGCTGCCTTAACAATTCTTCTGCTTCTGAATAGGAAACGTTGATTTCATCCATGATCATTTTTACTCCACGGTCAACCAATTTATTGTTGCTCAACTGCATATCGACCATTTTGTTTCCTTTTACACGACCAAGTTTGATCATCAGGGAGGTTGAAATCATGTTCAAGACCAACTTTTGTGCGGTACCTGACTTCATGCGCGTACTACCAGTTACGAATTCGGGACCAACTTCTGGCGTAATTGGGTAATCAACAACTCTAGATAATGGACTTCCTGGATTACAAGAAATTCCTGCAGTAAGCACTCCAATTTCTTTTGCTTTATCGATTGCGCCTAAAACATAAGGGGTAGTGCCAGAGGCAGCAATGCCAACCAACGTATCATTCGCATTAATGTTATGAGCGCTTAAATCAATCCAGCCTTGATGAATATCATCCTCTGCGAATTCTACTGCTTTGCGGATCGCAGTGTCTCCTCCAGCAATAATTCCAACTACAATTCCATGTTCAACGCCAAATGTTGGAGGACATTCACTCGCATCAACAATACCCAGTCTTCCGCTCGTTCCAGCACCAATGTAAAACAAGCGACCACCAGTTTTCATTCGTTCAAAACAAGCATCAACAAATGATTCAATTGCTTGGATTTCTTTTTCGATAGCAAGAGGAACAGTTTTGTCTTCATTATTCATATTCGTCAACAAATCAATCGTTGACATATTTTCAAGACTCGAGTAGTTCGAACTAGATTCGGTTGTTTTTTTCATAGCAAGTATGCGTGAGAATTGGTATCGCTTAATTCAACTTCCACACGTTCTTTCAATGTGGTTGACAAACTAATCCCAACGAAATCTGCTTTTATGGGGTAACGGCGATGCGTTCTATCAACAAGAGCAACAGTTTTAATTGCTTTAGTAGGTTGTTCCAAAATCTTAACCAACGCGTATTGCATTGTTTTTCCAGAGTTTAGAACATCATCAACCAACAAAATATAGCCGTGTTTTAATTTATTTTGTTCGATGGACAAACGAATTGGTTCACTCCAAGGTTCATCCTTGTTGACGATTATCTCAAACACTTCTATTTGTTGATCCGAAACAGATGAAATAATTGTTTTCAATCGCTCTGCGAGTAAAAGTCCATTACCACAAATTCCTCCGATAAAAATTAAAGGTTCTTCGAAACAATTTTCGAGGACTTGGTGACCCAATCGAGTGATTTTTTGGTCAATTTCTTGTTGTGATAAAATCCGTTGCATAGCTCTGACGTTTGAACAAAGATAGTTATTCATCCATAAAAGGTAACAGGTCAACAAACTTATTTATTGCCGATTTTTTAAAGAAATTATGGCCATTCGGAACTTCAACAACAACACCTGTGAGTCCACATTTTTTTTCAAATGCATACGCTTGTTTTGGGCGAATAACTTGGTCATATGCCCCCATAATTATACGAAATGGAATTTTGAATTTTATTATTGTATTTCCAATTTCAGTAGGATTAGGCTTAAGTTCTCGAAAAGCACGCCACGTCTTCGAAGCCCGAATAAATGAAGTTTGGTCAGATGAAAATTCCTGTACAAAACTT
>JAIOZF010000086.1 GCA_021740745.1 Crocinitomicaceae bacterium
GATATTGGACAATAACAACAACGAAATTGACAAACTGATTCAAACAAATTATTTGCTTAAAAACAAAGGAATCGTATATGCTGAGAAGGAATTTCTTAATTCTCCAGCTAAAAATTTTACAATTAATTCAGAAATTATTGAATTATCCGATTTCTAACTTTTAACAGCAAATAAGCCTCATTAAAACGATGGCTTAGCTGCAAAACGATAATACAATAAAAACACAAAATCAGCTTGGAACAAATTAATCTAAATAAAGAAAATCCTGAAGTGGAATTCAAATTGAATTCTAAGGACAGCTTTTTATTAATTCATAGTGTTTTCGTAACATCTCAGAAGAATTTTGAAAACGAATGGACTAATTTCATTTCAAAGGTTAAACTAACCGCTGAGTTGAGATATGTTGATTTTGCTGACCCGGCAGGACGATTTATTGATGATAGAAAAAAGCAATTCCCCATACATTTTAGTTCTGACTTATACCAAGTTCAACCGGTTTTTCATTTAAACACATTGATAAAAAATGAAACATTCACTTTTGGAATTAATCCTGAGCGAAAGTTTTATCGGGCACTGAAATTAGCATTACTAGATGTTGATGATCTTGATGAAGATTACACCTTAGAATTTAATATTGAAAAATTTAACATAGATGCTTAAATGTACATACCGCTAACAGCGTGTAATCAATATTGCCTTGCCGTCCCGAAGCTTCGGGACAACACAAGGCTACGATCGCCTGCACGCAAAAAGTTAAGGGCATTTGGAAAAACTAGTTCGAAGTATTACCTTAGTAGAAATAAAAAGAAATGGCTCAAGTTGATGTAATTAGAAATGGAATTATTGACAAACTACTTGCAATATCAGATAAAGATTATTTGATGGCTTTGCTACTTTTGGTTGATAATAGAGCGGTTCAGGAAGATAAAATTAAATTGACCAAGGAACAAAAGTTGATGCTTGAAATGAGTGAAGCTGACATTCAAAATGGTCGAACAATATCTCAAAATGATCTTGACAAAAATGACCTTGAATGGTTAAAAGGAAAATAGTCTGGACCGAAACGGCAGCTAAACAGCGTCGTGAGATATTAAGATATTGGACAGAAAAAAATAAGAGCACAACTTATGTGGAGAAATTGATTGAAATAACTGCAAAGCATCTAAAGGTTATTTCCAAAAATCCAGAAGCATTTAAGGAATCTGAAATTAATGAAGTTCGCGAATCAGCCATGGGGTATTTCAGTCTGTATTATAAAATTACTTCTGATCAAATAATCGTTATGGCATTTTGGGATAATCGCCAAGATCCTAAAAAACTTTTGAAAGCTATTTTTTAATTAATTTTTACCTTTATCTAGCATTATCGACCTCAATTCATACAATGGATTCTAATTAGTATCGCAGTTATTATAGTTATCTTTTTGGCTATTCTCCTTCTGTTTGTATTCAGTTTTTCAAATGGAGGTAAGCCACCGGAATACATCATAATTAAAGAGCTAGAATCGCTATTGGGGAATAACAAGTTATTGACCGATTATGAGGTGATTGAATTTGAATCTAAAATGGTAGATTCTCAAAGTCATCTGCTTATTAAACTTGAAGATGTCGCCTTTAAAAAAATAATAGACATCATTAAAGCGACTCAGAGCAATAATCAATTAACCAATAGTAATAAGTCTAAAGACGATAGTTGGATATTAACACCAACAGGTTTTTACTTGAATCCAGAATTTGTTAAAAATAATTATCATAAAGATTATCGTTTATCAGTTGTAGGAGACAATAAACAGAATACAATCACCTATAGCAGTGTTTATATTTTGGGTTCATACTAAACTGACCTAACAAAATATTAAAGTTACAATAAGTTGATTTTAACTAACAGAAGAATAGTTGAAATGAGCCTGCCGATGAAAATGCAATTTTCGACTAATCAAACTACAAGCTTGATGATTTGCATAATTGAATCAAGAAAGAAAGAATGATTGATTTATCAGTATTGATTAAGATGAACGGAAAACCGATTAATTTTACCACTAAACAATCATCTTATGCTATCTCGCTCCTATTCGCTCATTTTATTGATCATTCTGCTTTTTTCATGCAAATCGTTACATTCAAAACATAATTCATCAATCGTTAATGAGACGCAAACGTCACTAGGAGATACCGTCAAACAACTAGGTAATCAAATCTGGTACATTTTTCAGGACTCAAAAAATAACTATTGGTTCAGCAGCAATGGTCAAGGTGTTTTTCGTTACGATGGCAAAAACATCCTTAATTTCACAAAGAAACATGGGCTAAGCAGCGATACTACTCGCCAAATACAAGAAGACAAATTGGGGAATATCTATATTTCTACTTTTGGTGGCATCAATAAATTTGACGGTAAAACATTCAACAACTTAGAAATCATTAAAACCAACGAGTGGATATCGTCACCAGACGACATGTGGTTTGCCTTATTAGGCAAAACAAATGAAAATGGACCATATCGCTATGACGGTAAAAACCTCTACAATATTGAGTTTCCAAAACATTACTTGCACGATGAGTTCATAAAAAGTGGCATTAATCCATTTTTCAGTCCGTATGAAGTGTATACCATTTACAAAGATCGCAAAGGGCACATGTGGTTTGGAACTTCTGTTTTTGGTGCCTGTCGGTTTGATGGTGAATCAATCAAATGGATGTATGAAAAAGATTTAACGATTGTTCCTGCAGGCGGCAGCTTCGGAATTCGATCCATTTTTGAAGATCGAGATGGACAATTTTGGATGTGTAACACTTGGAATCGCTATGTTTTCAACGATGCTGAAACGACGAACAGCGACCGACTAAAGTACAAGAAAGTCCCTGGAATTGGCAATGCCGCAATTTTTGATGGTGACGAATACATATACTATTCTCACATTATCGAAGATAAGAATGGTCATATTTGGTTGACTACCTGGTCACAAGGCGTATATAAATACGACGGAACCAATATCACGCATTACACCGTAAAGGATGGAACGAAAGATGTCAATCTCGTTTCGATGTATCAAGACAAGCAAGGTGATTTATGGTTAGGCACTCCTGAAAATGGGGTTTTTAAATTGAAAGGTGATGTTTTTGAACGGTTTATTCCTTAGGTAGATTTTGTTCCATCTAAATTTGAAGCTGTTTCAATTTTGTTCATTCACGAATAAATCAAGTTTGCGAAAAACAAAGGGAGAATTTACACTCCATCAATAATTTCTATCATGCATTTTAATTTGATTTTCTTTAACTAATTCTTGCGCTTCGATTCAATAGAATTAGTAAACTTCACTTTTATTCTTATTTTTGGATAAATAGTACCACTTACTGTTTAACAAAGGGCATTAATCAACTAATCACATCCAAACTACTTTCAATCATGACTCGAGAAGAACAATTAGAATCATGTAATCTGTGTCAAAACAGAAGCTTTAATCCTGCCATTGGAACAATTTGCGGTCTTACAAATGATGCTGCCACTTTTGATGGTGTTTGTACTTCATTTATTGTTGATGAACTTGAAATCGCGAGCAATGAACGCAAAGAAAAGGAACAAAAAACGCACGCCAATAAAGATATTAACAGAGGTCGCTATGCTTTATTTATAATTGGTGGTTTATATATTATTGCTGGTTTCTTAGAAGCATATGTCATTGAAGGACATGATCTTATATACGGTGTAATTGACTGGTTCGTTGCAGCCATATTTATTGGTTTAGGTGTTTGGTCGTACAAACAAGCTTCATTAGCATTAATTATAGGATTAATTGTATATATCGCAGTGATGCTATTACTTGCTTTTTTGGACCCGTCAACCATCATAAAAGGAATCATTTGGAAGGTGCTTATTATCTATTCACTTATTTATTCAATAAAAACTGCTCGTTCGGAAGAAGCAAAAATTAAAAAGACACGTGTAGATTTGTTAGATGAATTCTAAATCCTATTTAAATATGAACCCTCAACTTGATCATTTCTTTCAAAATGCTACACAATGGAAGCGTGAAATGGAAGAATTAAGAGAAATTGTATTGAATTGCAATCTCAACGAAGAAGAGAAATGGGGTGTTCCCTGCTATACTTTTTCTAAAGGAAATATTTTGATTATTCATGGGTTTAAAGAATACTGTGCACTCAATTTCTTCAAAGGCGCACTCTTACAAGATACTGACGGAATACTTGTTCAACAAACCGAAAATTCTCAAGCGTCTAGACAAATTCGATTCACCAACTTGAAAGAAATAAGTGAAAAAGCAGCTATTTTAAAAGCATACATATTTGAAGCAATTGAAATCGAAAAAGCAGGTTTAAAAATCGATTACAAAAAGGTGGAAGATTTTAGTATTCCGGAAGAATTGATTCAAAAATGGACGGAAGATCCAACAATAAAAACAGCTTTTGATAAATTAACTCCTGGACGGCAAAAAGCGTATTTATTGCACTTTTCGGACTCAAAACAAAGCAAAACACGATTGGCAAGAATTGAAAAAAATCTGTCTCGCATACTGAATGGCAAAGGATTAAACGATTGCATTTGCGGATTATCGAAACGAATGCCCAATTGTGATGGTTCACATAGATTTGCAAATTAATGAATAACAGTTATTTATAAAGTTTAACTTGAAGTAAAGATTTTCAAATTTACTCTCAACCTTCTGTTTATTCCCTTTGCTATATGTTTCATTTATTTATCCAAAAAATACTCGAAACAAAATCGTTGAACTAAACAATTAATGCATGTATTGAGTGATATATATTGCAATAGCACTTTTGTTGAATACACGCATATTCTTAGTCAAATGCAACCAAATTTATTCCAAAATATGGAATGTTTTCCGTTATACGGAAGGATCTTGATATGTTTCATTTTTTCACTTTCACCTAAACACTTGATTATTAGCCTTTATAAAATAAAACATCGTAGTGGCACAAATTGTGTCAATGCGTAATCGCTCAGTCAGACGAGCATTACACAATTAACGCAAAGTTTAGAAATGAAATCAAAAAATTCTTTATCGTCCGTGAGGACCCAAAATTCTATTGTCAAAACTTCGACAATTAATCATTTAAATCGTTTAACCCACATTTTCGCATGTGCCGCGTTTCTGTTTTGCTTTGTGCAGAATGGCTGGGGGCAGACAAGTATTTTTTCAAATGCTATTACCGGGACAAATCCGAATTCCACTAATCCATACACAATTAATCAAATTGTATCCTCTGGAATTACAGTTTCTGGTATTGGTAGGGGTTCAGGGATTACTGGAAGTGATGCTAATAATCGTTACAATGCTTCTGGTTGGAATAGTTCAAATTTAAATTCAAGTGATTATTTCGAGTGGACAATCACACCTAGTTCTTGTAAAGAAATTGATTTTGTTAGTTTTGTCTATACAAGTCAAAGAAGTAACAACTCAATTGCAAATTTTGCATTTAGATCTAGCCGAGATAACTTTACGACAAATATTGGAACACCTGATGATGACGGAACTACAATTAGTTTGTCTGCTAATACTTTTCAAAACATTACTACTCCAATCACCTTTAGACTTTATGCTTGGGGGGCTAATCAAGACTCTAGAACATTTTCAATAAATGATTTTACTTTTAACGGAACAGTATCAAACACAACACCCATTCAATTCCCAGTGTTAGCTAATGGAGACTATGTTTGGACAGGCGCTACAAATGAAAACTGGTCAACAGCTTCAAATTGGAGTGTATACAATTCAAGTGCTAACAATTTTTCAACTGCAACTGCAAATCCAAATTCCTCAACTTTAAACGTTGTTATTCCACCGATAAACTCATGTAATAGTGCTGGAATCCCAACAATTAGAAATGTTTTATTGAACGGTGATCGCGATGTTAACAACATCACAATCATGCAAAATGGAGTTCTATCCATTGAAGATACCGATGATCTTGGTGTCTATGGAAATTGGATTAATAATGGAACATTTAATCATGACAATAAGGATGCAAAAGTTGATTTTAAACATGCAACTTCTTTACAAACTATTGGAGGAACAAGTGTAACTGAGTTCTATAGATTGGAAATTTCAGAAAACAACTCAAATAATGTGGTTTTAAATCAAAATATTTCGGTGGTAAATGATTTTGACTTTGATGGTAATAGAAAGTTGGAAATAGGCAATAATTCTATTGTCTTTATTAGTGGAGCAAGCATAAGTGGAGCAAATAGCTCGCGCTATATTGTAACCAATGGAGTTGGAGTAGTCAAAAGAAATGTTTCCATTGGGAATGTAACATTTCCAGTAGGTATATCCTTATATAACCCTTGTAGATTATCGAATAGCGGAACAAGTGATGTTTTTTCAGTGCGAGTTATTGATAACGTAACGCAAGATGGGACTGGTATTGGAACAACAAAACCTTCAAAATGTGTTAAAAGAACATGGATGATTTCAGAAGATATTATAGGTGGAAGTATTGTAACAATGAGATTGCAGTGGAATGGAAATAATACTGAGCATATCAATGGTTTTAATTATAATCCAGGTTTTATGTACATCGCGCATCACAATGGAACTATATGGGAAAACATAGGATCAAATGGTGAATCAAATGCTCAAAATGCCCATTTTTTAACTCAATCTAATATTACAAGTTTCTCTCCGTTTGCCATTGCAGATGCTTCAACACCTCTTCCAATCGAACTAGTATCTTTCCAAGCAAATTGCACGGATGACAATACGGTTTCTGTTACTTGGTCAACAGCATCAGAACACAACACTAGTCATTTTGTGATTGAAAAATCTCTTGACGCTCAAAACTGGAGTGTTCTAGGTGTTACTGGAGCTGCTGTAAACTCTTCTGAGTTGCTGAACTATGAAATGATTGATTTCGACAAATCGGATGGAGTTGTATATTATCGTTTAACACAATACGATAACGATGGACAATTTGAAGTTTTCAATGTGGTCGCTTTAAATTGTGAAATCAATTCAAGCAATGCGTTAACAACTTACCCAAATCCAAGTGAAAATAGTTTTTATGTGAATTTGTCCACAGACGAAATGAAAGGCAATGGTCAAATCATAGTTACTGATGGAAACGGAAGAGTGGTTTACACCAAATGGGTGTTACTTCAAAATGGTAATAATGTCTTTATAATTGAAGATATAAAAGCCGAACCAGGAATTTACTATATAAAGGTTTCGAACGAAACTACCACTACTTATATAGTCAAACATAGTTTGCGTTAAACTAATAGTCTGAACAAAAAGGGAGCTGCTAATAAGTCGTTCCCTTTTTAGTTTTTAACCTTTCTCGGATTAAAACAGCACTAATAACAATACCTGAAACTTGTAATGTAAATTTCGAAACATACGTTTATTGCAATCCTGCAAGAAAAAACTCTTCTTTAGAATAGGTGTTGAATGGAAAACTCATATCATCTATTGAAATTTACAGAATCTTTCGAATCTCCTCCTCTTCAAAAACTTCATCAAACGTGCAATGACCAATTGAATGGATTAAAATCCCTTTGATTTTTCCTTCACTGTTCTTTTTGTCATTCTTCATCAATTCGAGAACTATTGCTATTTGTTCTTCATCTAATTCAATTGGGGAGTACAATGCCTTTATTGTTTCCTCTATTTCCTTGAATTCCTCATTAGAAAGAATACCTCTGTTATTGGACAACTGACTTTCTAACAATAAACCAATTGCTACTGCATGACCATGACTAACAGGCGAATCAGTTTCCAACATGCAACCTTCAATAGCATGTCCAATTGTATGACCAAAATTCAATAATTTACGTTCCCCCTTCTCAAACGGATCATTCAAAAGAGTTTTTAATTTTATTGAAATCCCAGCTTCAATTAAATCAGCTGTATATAAGTCATCTATATTTCTATAATTCTTAATTTTTGCCCATAATGACGAATCGGCAATCAAGGAATGCTTCAATATTTCCGCAAATCCATTCCATACTTCATTTTCTGGCAAGGAATGAAGAAAAGACGGGTCAATAAAAATAGCTACAGGATCTTTAAACACACCTAACTGATTTTTGAAAGCACCTAAATCAATACCTGTCTTACCTCCTATCGAAGCGTCGACCATACCCAATAAACTAGTTGGGATATTCACAAAATCAACTCCTCGTTTAAATACCGCTGCAATAAAACCACCCATGTCAGTTACAACTCCCCCACCCAGATTAATCACCAAGTCATTGCGTCCAATGCCATAATCGGATAAAGCATTCCAAACCTGAAAGCAAACTTCCATTACTTTGTTTTCTTCACCTGCAGGCAAAAGAATGACTTCGGCATCAGTTAAATCATCAAAGGCAGTTAACAAAAACTCTAGACAGTTGTCGTGCGTATTTTCATCAACCATGATAACTTTTCGCGAATGCGCATATTTATTCGTTAACAAGTCTTGAAAAGATGATTCTGTAAGTGGTCCAATTTCAATGGAATAATTCGTTGCTGAAAGTGTTTTAATCATCCTATTTAAACTAATTTGAAACAAAAATAAAGAAAGCATTGCTTAAGAAGCACAACATGATAGAAAACAAATTAATTTTACAGCATGATTTCTTTCGAAAATACTGAAATCGCTTTTCAAAGTAAGAGCGATCAAGATCTAAACCGAGCTTATTGGTTATTCAAAATTGTAGGCAGTCCATCAATGGTTAAATTGGGGAAATGGGGCACAAATGCTGCGTTATCGGCTGGCCTGCCAATAAAAGGAATAATTAAAAACACCATTTTTAAGCAATTTTGTGGAGGTGAGTCAATCGATGATTGTCAACAAGCAATTGAACTATTAAATAAATACGGCATTGGAACTATTTTAGATTATTCGGTTGAAGGAAAAACTTCTGAAGAGGATTTTGATGAAACAGTCAATGAAATTATTCGAACAATCGAAAAGGCGAAAGGAAATACTGCAATTCCATTTGCGGTTTTTAAAGTCACAGGAATTTCGCGATTCGCTATTTTGGAAAAAGCCAATAATCCATCTAACAAACTTTCAGATATTGAGCAAGCAGAACTAGGTGGAGTTATTGATCGCATTAATCAAATTTGTTCTGCTGGATATAAAGCTGGTGTTCCTGTATTCATAGATGCTGAAGAAACATGGATTCAAGATACGATTGATTCAATTACACTTGATATGATGCGTAAATACAATACGCAAAAAACGATTGTATACAATACACTTCAAATGTATCGTCACGATAGAATTGAATATTTGGAACGCATGATGGACCTTTCAAAAAAAGAGAATTTCCATTACGGAGTGAAACTTGTTCGAGGTGCGTATATGGAAAAAGAACGCTTGCGTGCAAGTCAAAACGCTTATCTCTCTCCTATTCAACCAGATAAAAATTCATGTGATACTGATTTCAATAAGGCTTTAGAAATTATATGTGAACACATTGATCATGCTGCTCTTTGTGCTGGATCTCACAATGAAAAAAGTGCGATTATACTCGTCGAATTGATGGAAAAGTATTCAATTGAACCGAATGATTCACGTATTTGTTTTGCTCAATTATTGGGAATGAGTGATCATATTTCCTACAATATGGCTTACCATGGTTACAATGTAGCAAAATATGTTCCTTATGGACCAATTAAAGAGGTTATGCCGTATTTATTGCGCAGAGCAGATGAGAACACATCAGTGGCTGGTCAAACTGGACGTGAGTTGAATTTAATCATCAAGGAGCGTAAACGCAGAGCATCTAAATAAGATATTCTTATCGAATTACATTCAGATGACCGTTAAACGTATGCTTGTCATCATTTGATATTGCTGCACATCTGATTGTCCAAGTATAAGTACCATCTTGCACGATTTCTCCATTAAACGTACCGTCCCAAGTTGCTTCAGGATCATGTGATTCCCAGATAATTTCGCCCCAACGATTGAAAATAAATAAATCAAAGTTGAAAATGTTTATTCCTGAAATATAAATACCCCAATTCTGGTTAAACTCATCATTATCAGGAGTAAATGTATTCGGTGCATATAACAATATTTCATTTAAAATATTTACGACCAAAGTGATTGAATCCGCACATCCGTGAATATTCTCGACCGTTAATGTAACTGGGTAATTTGAAGGGACTCCATCTGGATATTGCACATCAACTGAAGGTAAAGTAGATGTTAATGGTGAACCGCCATCAATCTGCCAATCAAACACAACCGCATCAGGACTACTTTGATTTATTAAGGTTACATATGGATTAAACATCGAAACATTGTTTGGATTGATAGCAAATCCAGCTACGGGATAACTGTATGCTTCAATCCAATTCGTGTAAACCGTTTGGTATTCGCAACCCAGGGTTGAAATGACATCTACAGTAACCGTATAAATTCCCGGTTGTTCATATACATGACTAAAAGATGCCAATCCAACATAGGTTTGAATTGTGCCATCTCCAAAATTTACTATTGTAGTAGCCACATTTGTTGAAGCCGTTGTGTTTTGAAAATTAATCGCTAAAGGAAAACAACCATTCAATGTGTCAGGCGCAAGTGCGGGATTAATCGCTGGTGGCGTAGTAATTACCATACAATCATTATCCACTGGTGAGCCACAAGCTTCAGACAGTTCAACACAATAATTTGTTGTTCCTGAACTTGGCGTTACTAAAATTGTTTGTCCAACACCTAATGGATTTCCATTTGCAGTCCAGGTATAAATGTAAACACCATTTCCACCTGTTCCGGTAGCAGTTAAATTCACGGCTGTCCCAGGACAAACTTCTGTATCAGCAGTTATAAAGGTTATTTGTAAAGGAGAAGGCTGAATTACCGTAAAATTTTGTGAATCAGAGCATCCATCAAATGAAAAAACATCCAATGTGTAGTTTCCAGGAGCCAAATTACTCAACGTAAAAGGTACGGCAGTATTAGCTTGTGTTCCACCGTTTAATGAATAGCTAGCGATATTCACGCCATTCACAGCTACAGAACCATTGGCCGCACTATTACAATTTACATCGGTTACAACAAGTGATGTGATTTCGGTTGTAATCTCATCTACTGTTACAATTGATTCATCAAAACATCCTAGACTTTCAACTTGATAAGTATATTCTCCGATTGGATTAACAGCAGGATCGAAAGGCATATTGATTTGATTTCCATTTGGGTCCAACCAAATACCGTTTGCAGAAGGTGTACCTGTCAATAAGGTAAATAAATCTATAGGTGCAGCTTGCGAACAAAGTTCAATACTTCCATCGATACCCGCATCTGGATTAGCCGATAATGAAATATAGATATTATCAGATACAGCGCATTCAGGAGCACCATTTGGATAGACAGTCAACGTTAATGTGGTTGGCGTTGTCAATGAGAATGTTGGATCCAAAATCGTTGCATCGTTAATTCCCACAGTTGGTGT
>JAIOZF010000011.1 GCA_021740745.1 Crocinitomicaceae bacterium
AAGAATTTCCATTTTCTCACTTAATGCAAATCCGCGCAATTTTAACCGATCCAACGTGTTGGTGTCAAATACATTCTCATGTACCTTGAAATGAACAACACCTGCTTTTAATAATTTTGCTAAAATTTCGTGCACCACTGGTTTCATGGCAGGGAAACGGAAAGATCCTGTATCCGTCATAATTCCCAAATATATTGGCGTTCCAATGCGTTCGTCTAACAAATCCAAGTTACCTGAACCTTCAATTAAATCGAAAATCAATTCACATGTTGAACAAGCGCTTGTGTCTGAAATAATCAATTGACAAAAATCTTCTGCTGGATGCGGATGATGATCGATCATAACTTTTTTTGCTTGAATCTTCAGCATCACTTCTTCCATTTCCTTCCCCACTCGATTCGGCGCGTTGTAGTCCAAACAAAAAACCAAATCAGCGTTTAACAAAAGTTCTGTACATTCGATTTTATGTTCGTCAAAACATTTTATGTCAGCCGTATTTTCTACCCAATGTAAAAATTCGGGTGCTGGATCTGGGTGACAAACAACTGCTTTTTTACCTAGTTTTTGAATGAATTGGTACAACCCCATTGAACTACCAATCGAATCACCATCGGGTGAACGATGTGATGTTATTACAATGTTTTTTGCAATTACTATTTCTTCAACTATTTCTTTGTAGATATTCATTTCGTCGTTATAATCACCACTTTTTGAGCGGTTACAATTAATTTTATTTTTTCTCTAATAAGCGAAGTCCTTTGCAGATTGTTTTCTCTTCCTTGCTCATTGTTGCCTTTAAACGAACAAAAACGCGCATTTCAAGATCATTTTTCAAGATAAAATCACCATCTGCTTCATCCATATTTGAAAGTAGGATTTGTTTTTCTGAATGGTGTTCTTCCTTTCCTTCTGCTGCTGGAACAACGGTTTTTACATAGAGTTCAAATTCTAATCCTGCCAAGGTATCTCCAACCAATTGAAAGCGATAGGTTACATCTTTGTATAAAACGAGGGCAATTTCCAATTCTTGGTTGTTTTTAACTTCTCGAATAGCTGATTGATTATTCAGGATCCATCCTTTTGGCAAAGAAGTTTCTGTACCACCAAAATCACATTGTGCTTGCAGATTGGAAGACAGTATAGAAATCACTGAAATCAGCAGGAGAAAACAGTATTTATTTCTTTCCATAGTTTCCAATTTCAGTTCTTAATTCATCTATAACCTTCGCAATTTTGTCATAAACCTCATCATTTGTGACGGTTGTACGATTTCCAGAAAGCAGGTAATACCCTTCTTTCTTTTCCAGTTTAATTGAATCAGTTTGGATGGACAATTCATCGTAAAGTTCAAGAATCAGCGTTAATTTATCACTGAAAAAATCAATTTCTTGGTCGTCTCCTTCTTCAATTAAAGAATACAGTAAATTCTCTGTAACAATCTTCTGAGTGGCTAAAAATTCACGCAATTCAGTTTTCTTTTTGGTATTGTTCAGCGCATCCAACGAAACATACATGTTTTGAATCCACGCACCAATTTTCAACTTTGTCAACTCAGTCCACTCGTTTTTTTCACGTAAAGCAAGAATTGCATTGGTATACGCCATTGCAGCAGCGAAATCTACTTCTGTTGGACTCGTTTTGCTTTTCGGGAGCAAGTAGAAACTTGAATCGATAATATTCAACCGATTCTGAAGTAATTTCACCTTTTCGAAAATCACTTTTGCCTCCTTTTTTCGACCAAACGATTGACAATACGACAAATCGGATAACAAGACACCTAAAACCATTGATTCATCTACTGAAGCAGTATCTATCGGTTTTAATCCATACACCAACTTTGCATTAAACGAGTTGATGTATTTTTTTAGCATCCGCATTTGTTCAGCTGTACCAGGCGTTCTATAAATCACCCAATTTTCAGCTTGAACAGAATCCTTGACAACATTCAGTGTTTTCTTCGGTTGAATTGGCTTTCTTTTCAATTTTTGTTCACCACTATCACACGCCACCAAGGTATACAGCATTGCCAAAACAATGAATAGAACTTTCGGGAAAATGAATTTGATGATCATAACGATTTATGCGGTTAAACTCTTCGTTTCATTTGTAATACGCGTTCTCAATCCTTCAGAAACGGGCATTAAAGGCAAACGCATGTTTTCATCCATGATACCTCTTACCTTCATTGCGACCTTCACTCCTCCAGGATTTCCTTCTTCAAAGAACATCTTTGTTACAGGCAATAAATCGTAGTGTTCTTTTCTTGCATTTACTAAATCACCAGCAAGTGATGTATGTACCATTTTACTGAACTTCTCTGGAAAAGCATTCGCTACGACAGAAATAACTCCATCAGCACCAGCAGCGATTAATGGCATTGTTAAAGCATCGTCTCCACTTAGAATTCCGAATCCAGTTGGACGCAAACGAATGAGTTCCATGATTTGCTCCATGTTTCCAGAAGCTTCTTTCATTGCAACAATATTGCTGATTTTAGCTAATTCCAAGGTAGTTTCAGCCAGCATATTCGATCCAGTTCTACCTGGTACATTGTATAGGATAATTGGTAAATCAGTGCACGTCGCAATGTATTTGTAGTGCTCGATAATTCCTTTTTGGATCGGTTTATTGTAGTACGGAGAAACGGAAAGTATTCCATCTACTCCAGCAGGGACTTTTTTCAAGGTCTCGCCAACAGCTATTGTATTGTTACCACCAACACCGTAAACGATTTTCAAACGACCATTGTTCTCGTCAATAACCGTCTTCAAAATTTCCATCTTTTCTTCTTGACTCAAAGTTGGTGACTCACCAGTAGTGCCTTGAACGACAAGAAAATCTGTTCCTCCTTCAATTTGCATGCGCACTAATTTTCTAAGTGCTTCGAAATTGATCATAAAATCTGCATTGAATGGCGTTACCAAGGCAACACCTGAACCTGTAAATGGATTATTCATTTGATGATAATTTAACGAGTGTGTTTTTTGCGAAATTAACCATTTCTTCTGGTTTTTCACCTTTTGAAAATACGCGAATTGTAAAAATATCCAAGGGAGAATTAATTCCAATGGAATAGTTGATATTCATATCACTAAGTGCTTTTCCCAGGCGTTTTGAATCGTCTTCAAAATATAAAAGTGCATCGTAAGATTTGGTGATGACAGACCCTAATACTTCATTTTTCAATTTACCGAAAAGAGTGAAATCCTTAGGAGATACAAAGTGAATTAAGCGATGCGTTGGCAAATCCGCTTTTTTCAAAGAAGCTGGAATGGTCACAACGATGTCCAATTTTTCAACTAAACTATCATTCAACACTTTATCTAATTCTTTTCGGAATTCACTGAAATAAGAGGCATCTTTGTATGGAAACACAATTAAAACGCGCTTTATTTGTCTCCAAATTGAGTTGGAATCTGTCATTAGTTCTTTAAAAGTTGAATAAACTCATCTTCCGACAAGATGGTGATTCCCAGATCGCTTGCTTTTTTCAATTTTGCTGGACCCATATTGTCCCCAGCGACAACAAAATCTGTTTTACTGGAAATGGACGAAACATTCTTTCCGCCATTCGATTCGATAACTTCCTTAATTTCATCTCGCGAGAAAGAAGTGAAGACGCCTGAAACCACAAACGCTTTTCCATCTAATTTATTCGAAGCACCTTCCTTTTCTACCAATTCGAATTGTAAACCTGCTTTTTTCAAGCGTTCAATTAAGAGATTGTGTGCTTCATCCATGAAATACTGTTGCACAGAAATAGCGATTTTTTCACCAATTTCATCCACATTGACCAATTCATCAAAAGAAGCAGTGCGGATGGTATCAATATTTTTAAAATGTTTGGCTAACTTCTTCGCTACCGTTTCGCCAACAAAACGAATTCCAATCGCAAATAAGACACGCTCAAAAGGCACATTCTTGGCTTCTTTCAAACCAATCAATAAATTATTCGCCGATTTATCAGCCATTCTGTCTAAATCGACCACTTGATCAAACGTTAAATCAAATAAGTCGGCTTGATTGCGCACAAGTCCTTTATCGTATAATAAATCGACTGTTTCGGCACCTAATCCATCTACATTTAATGCTTTTCGACTGATAAAATGTTCCAGTTTTCCTTTCATTTGGGTTGGACAAGCATCTTCGTTTGGACAATAATGATTGGCTTCGCCTTCTTTGCGAATCAACTCTGTTTGACACTCCGGACAATGTGCTATATAGTTTATTTTTGCTGCAGCAGTTGATCTTTTCTCAAGGTTGACTCCAACAATTTTCGGTATGATTTCTCCTCCTTTTTCCACATAAACATAGTCGCCTTCGTGCAAATCCAATTTTTCAATCTGATCTGAATTGTGCAAGGAAGCTCTTTTCACGGTTGTTCCTCCTAATTGAACGGGAGTAAGATTCGCAACTGGAGTAATTGAACCAGTTCGTCCAACTTGATAAGTAACTGCCTCTAATTTTGTTTCTACGCGTTCCGCTTTGAATTTATAGGCAATTGCCCAACGAGGAGATTTAGCGGTGAATCCTAATTTTCGTTGTTGTTCGTAATTATTTACTTTGATGACAACGCCATCAATTTCGAATGGTAAGTTATGGCGTTCCTTATCCCAAAAATGAATAAACTGCATGATTCCATCAATGGTCTTCGTTTTTTCAATGAAGCGATTTTTGGATTGTGGCACTTTGAATCCCCATTCTCCAGCCGCATTCACTGCTTCTAGATGTCCTGGAAAGTTTAAATCAGTTCCATAAACGCCATAGAGATATGAATCCAACGAACGTTCAGCCACTACCTTAGAATCTTGCATTTTCAAGGTGCCTGAAGCTGTATTTCGAGGATTTGCGAACAAAGCTTCACCATTTTCTTCTCGTTCCTCGTTCAATTTTTGGAAACTCTTCAAGGGCATGAAAATCTCACCACGGATTTCAAAATCTGCGGGAAATTGACCTATTAACTGCAAGGGAATTGTTCGAATTGTTTTTACATTGGTTGTTACATCTTCTCCTTGTGTTCCATCTCCTCTAGTAACTGCTCGGGTTAGCACTCCATTTTCATAGCGAATTCCAATAGCAACACCGTCGTATTTCAATTCGCATACATATTCCAATCCACCTTCTGCTTGCTTCTTCAAACGCGTTTCCCATTCCTGAATTTCTTCTTCAGAATACGTATTTGAAAGCGAAAGCATTGGAAAACGATGAACAACCGTTTCAAATTTCTTGGTAATGTCACCACCAACTCGTTTTGTTGGACTATAATCAAAAGCAAATTCAGGGAATTGTTGTTCCAATTCTTGCAAACGTTTTAGCAACATATCAAAATCATAATCCGAAATTACAGGATTACTTTCCACATAATACAGGTGATTGTGATGATTGATGGCTTCTGATAACTTCAGAATCTCTTCCTTAGCGTCCAATTTATTCATGTGGTGAAGTTAAGGCTTTTGTGCCTTTAACATCCTATCCTTCCCTTGTAAATCTTTCCTCAATACAATGTTAACAAACCCAAGTTCTTCGAAGATGGATTGCGTTGCTTCGCCCAAACGTTCGTGAATTTCCACGTAAATATTCCCACCTGACATCAACAAATCTGCACTTTGTTTTGCTAGCGCCTTATAGAAAATCAAGGCATTCGTGTCTTCCACAAACAAAGCCATGTGCGGTTCATAATCCAAGACATTCGCTGCCATTTCGTGTTTATCAAAAGTTGGAATATAAGGTGGATTTGAAACAAGAACATCGCATGAATTTGAAGCACATCCCGGTATCGCTTCTTCCGATAGCGCATTATGAAATAAGAAATTCAGTTCTAATCCCAAACTCTCTGCATTTTCCTTCGCCAGATTCAAGGCATCCTCCGAAAAATCAGTCGCAAAGGCCAGCGCTGATGGAAATTGACTTTTCAGGGCCAAAGCGATACATCCAGAACCTGTACAAAAATCAATAAATTGATGAATCGAAGTGGTTTGATGATCTTTCACGATCCATTCCACCAATTCTTCTGTTTCTGGTCGTGGAATTAGTGCGCGTTTATCCGTTTTGATTTCTAAACCAAAAAACTCGGTGTTTCCGATAATGTATTGAAAAGGTTCATTGGCTTGCAAACGCTTCATAATATTTCGGAAGTACAATAAATCTGATTCAGACAAGCGTTGATCGTCGCACAACAAATACTCTGATGCTGATAAGTTCAATCGCTGAAGAATCGCTTCTTTCAACATGCTTTTAATTTCACTCTCTGTAAATTGAGGGCTTAAGCGTTCTTTGAAATAAGATTTAATCGCTTGTATGGAGTTGGTTTGAACGAACACTTGTTTTTTTTTGACAAAGGTAAATTAAGATTTGATTAGGTTGTTAAAATATAAATTGTTGATTCTTCTTTTTTTCTATCGCAAAAAAAAGAAGCAAAAAAGTGCTCTTTTACAATTCACCAAAGGAACTTACCGGCGCTTCGTTACACTGCGGCCGCTACCGCCGACAAAGCTCACGATCTAATTCGAGACCAAATTTGTTAATCGATAAATTGAAATTAAATGAACCCGATTCGTTTGTTATACTATTCCCTTTGCGGACTAGTTCTGTTGGTGAATTGCGGTTACTCACTTCGAGAATTTAAAATCGTTTGATAAATTATCGGACGAGAATGACTCGACGAAACAATCGGTATTTACTTTCATGTAAAACAATCAAAATGGAATAAACAATGTAAGATTTAAACATTAATAATCATTCGTGAATTCGTGGCCTTTCACTTTCGTTCTGCATAACTAATAATTAAAATAAGACCTCTTTTCTACCGTTTTCTCTGTCCCTTTGTGCCTCAGTGGTGAAAAATTCACCAAAAAGTTCTTAATTTCACCTTATGGGACAAGAAAAGAAGGAACATCCAAAAGAAAAATCAAGATTACACCCGCGGAATAAACACCGTGAGCGCTATGATTTCAAGCTTTTAAATGCTGCTTGTCCTGAATTGGCGGAGTTTGTAGTAATTAATCAATTTGGGGATGAAACAGTCGATTTCTTCAATCCAGAGGCCGTTAGATTGCTAAACAAAGCCTTATTGAAAGCGCATTACAACGTCAATAACTGGACGATTCCAAGTGGATATTTATGTCCTCCTATACCTGGAAGAGCCGATTACATTCATCATATAGCCGATTTTTTACGTTCGAAGAATTTCGGGAAAATCCCACAAGGACAGAAAATCAAGGTCTTGGATATTGGTGTTGGGGCTAACTGCATTTACCCTATTATTGGTGCAACGGAATATGACTGGCATTTTGTAGGATCTGACATTGATGCTGTGGCAATTGAAAATGCAACGGAGATTATAAATCAAAATCCTCCATTGAAGGAAAACATAGAACTACGTTTTCAAGAAAGTGAAAAAACGATTTTCAAAGGTATAATCGCTTTTGACGAAAAATTTGATGTCACAATTTGCAATCCACCTTTTCATACATCTGCACAAGAGGCTCAATCGGGCACCGCTCGAAAATTAAAGAACCTACAAGCTGAAAATAAGCGAGAAATCGTCCTTAATTTTGGTGGACGCAGCAATGAATTATGGTGTGAGGGAGGTGAATTAGCGTTCATTAAGCGTATGATTATTCAAAGCAAGAAATATGCTAATTCTTGTTTTTGGTTTACCACCTTGGTTTCAAAAGAATCGAATTTGAGAAACATTTACCGCGAGTTGGAAGATGCCAATGCGTATGAAGTAGCCACATTACCAATGGGACAAGGAAATAAAACGAGCAGGGTTGTCGCATGGACATTTTTGACTGCACAGGAGCAGATTGCTTGGAAGAAAGCGAGATGGAATTGAATGAATAATAGGATTTGATGATTCGTAAGATTCGAAAATTTGATTTGGTAGCTTTCAGACCAAAGACTATTTCTTTTCTATACTTGATAAAAGTGGCGGATTTGACTCATTTAACTATGAGCGTACTTTTCTTGATGAAGAAATCATTGATTTAAATTTGAGAAATGGTTTTAGCTGCGTGCCCCAGTCGATAAAAAATAACAGTGGAGTGCTCGTTTATCAATTATTGACACTTGGTTTGATTGTTAAAAATGGCCATAAGTTGGATATTGTATTGAGTTAGACCTAATTAATAACTATATACGAAATTAATGCTAGTATTAAGTCTGGACTTACAGCCAACGCGCGTGAAAACCCAATGGAATTTTACATTGACGATCTCATCGTAAAAAAATTGGATTAAATTTTCATTTAGCGTGAACCTTTTTACCCTCCCTGAGTAGTACTGTCGAATTTCAGGATGGGAGAACGCTCCAATTGGAATTTACCGGTAAACGACATGATCCTCGTTAAAAACGAAAAAGATGAAAAAACACTTGCTAATTGCTGGACTATTGATAAATAGTTTGGTGTATTCTCAACAAGCTGAGAAAGTATACAGTATTACCAAAGAAGTGCGCGAAATAAGTTGGTATGAAACCCAACAGAAATTATGGAAAGCAGAAATCGATAAGAATAAAACCAATGCCGATGCGTGGTACAATTACTTTAGTGCAACGCGCGCCTTGAAAAATTTATCATACACAGATGAAACGGGTGTTTTGTTAAAGAAATACCAAGAGCAATGCAATCAAATCGCTGACGATGCCTTGAAAGCAATTCCAAACACCTTTGAGGCAAACCATATCAAATTTTGGAATGGTGACTTAATGAAAGAATCTGCTTATTTGTTCAAGGCAAATGAAATTAGTCCAAACGACCCGCGTGCCTTTGATGGAATGATGGTTCACTATGAATTGAACCGAAACAAAATGAAGTTTGAAGAGTTCGCTGGAAAATGCTTTAAAAGCAATGGTATACCCGGTGGAATATTGAATTGGGCGCACAATCTACTTGCTGAAGTCGATAAAAATGCGGTCATCCTTACTTTTGGTGATAACGATACCTATGCAGCGTGGATTGTACAAGGTGCTAAGCAATTCAGAAAGGATGTAACCATTATCAATACATCGCTGATAATGATCGAAGAATATAGAACCAAATTGTTTAAGGAATTGGGATATCCTGAATTAACGATCAATGAAACCGACGATTGGGATGAAAATCAAAAAAAGGTTCTTCAACACATCTTCAATGGAAGTCGACCAAGTTATGTTTCTGCAACGGGTGTAGGCCAACTACAAGATCAATTTGGAGAAAAACTATTTGTTACTGGTTTAGCTTATAAATACAGTGAATCTACTTTTGACAATATTTCAATTATTCAACGAAATTATGAAAAGCGGTATTTATTGGATCACTTAAAAGAAACCTTTACCTTCAATATTTCGGACAAAAAACTGGTCGATTTTAATTCAACTTACCTCCCATCTTTGTTAAAGTTATACAAGCATTACCAAGAAAGCGAAGAAACATTGAGAATGGCTGAATTGGAGAAATTGATTATTTCAATTAGTGAAGAATCGGGTCAACAAAGTGAAATTTATGAAATTTTAGGTGAATCAACATCGAGTCCCGCCCTGCTCACAGCACTCTTGGATGTGAAATCGATTGAAAAAAACATGTTGCCTGTGAACAAGACTGTTTACATGGGAAAATATGAAGTGAGCAATGCTGATTACCGCAAGTTTCTTGACAATTTAAAACGTTCACAGCAAACTAATTTATTGGCAATTGCCCAATATGACTCAACCGTATGGAATACTAAATTCCAGTATACGTATAATGATCCTATGCGTGAAAATTATCATTGGCATCCAGCGTATGATGAATATCCGATGGTAAATATTTCATTTGAAGCTGCACAAGCGTATTGCGATTGGTTAACGAAGCAATACAACACGCAACGCAAACGCGAATACACACAAGTAAAATTTAGATTACCCAGCGAGAAAGAATGGTTATTGGCAGCAGGATCAGGAAATGAAAAGGCGGTGAGTTGTTTTCCCAATGACAATATTCAAAATGCAGACAAGTGTTATTTAGGGAATATCAAAGTGTCTCCAGGACGATATATGGACGATGGAGCCTTTCATACTGCCAAAGTTTCATCGTACTTGGCTAACAAAGCTGGATTCTTTTGCACTTTTGGAAACGTTGCAGAAATGATTGATAAAAAAGGTATAGCAAAAGGAGGATCTTGGTATCACACGTTTGAAGAATCCAATTTTCAGCAACAAATAAACTATGCTGGACCAGATCCTGGAATTGGATTTAGAATCGTAATGGAAATTATTGAGCAATAAACAGCAGATTTTGTTCAAGAAAAGATACCATAAATTGAGTGATGAAGAGTTGATGGTTCAGGTAATGGATCATCATTCTCATCCTGCTATCGTTGAATTACATTCAAGGTATAGTCAAAAATTGCTTGGTTATTTCATGAAAATGCTCAACAAGGATTTAGATTTGTCACAAGATTTTGTACAGGAGATCTTTTTGAAAATCCTTGAAAAGAAACACTTGTATGATCCCTCGAAAAAGTTCTATACATGGTTATTTACCATTGCGAGTAACATGTGTAAAACCTCTTATCGAAGAGTTCCTTTCAACCGCATTTCAGATGATGGGTATGAGTTGAATCAATCGATTCATTTGAATGAAAATTTGGCTGACAAAGAAAATTTCAAGCAATTATTACACGAGAGCATTGAAACATTGGAATTTGGTCAAAAAACCGTTTTTGTTTTGCGGTACATGGAACAGTTCTCATTGAATGAAATTGCTGAAATCATGGAGATATCGACTGGTACAGTCAAATCACGTTTGTTTTACGCCACCCAAAAAATTGCCAAGCAACTGAGTATTTACGACCCGCAATATGAGTCCAATTTATTTAAATTGAGTTAAAATGGAAAATGAACTTCACAAAGACGAACTGGTCTTTTTTGATTTACTAGAATCAACAGATTTCGAAGAGCTGAATGAGCGTGAATTAATACTTGTTGGCAAGTTTTGTTCAGAAGAGGAATACAAACTTCAGCGAAAAATTGTTGTTACTGCTGGTGAAGAACAACATACTGTTCTAGCTGCCCCTTTGGTTTTACCTTCACAAAAAGCTGCAATTGTCATTCCGCTGTACCAAGCCATTTTAGCGGTAGCCTCTGTAATCATTTTCTTTATCTTGATTTGGCCTGCACAGGAACAAAACAAGCCCGTCACGATTCAAGCGAAAGATAGTGACAATACTCAACCGACTATAGAAGTCATCCATGATACCATCGTGAAGTACGTTTCAGTCGTTCAACCTGCCGTGAATTATGTGCATGATACGATTTACGAGGTCATTACAAGAGTGGAGTTCAAATCAACGGATAATCGATTATTAGAAGCCAGTAACGATAAATTTACACCTCCAATGTCGAAAGAAAGCCTTGAGACCAAAGGAAAATCGTTGAAAGAAGATGGCATTTCGAAATTAATCACTTCCAACTTTAGTGAATTCAACTAAAGCTGAAACTTCAGTAAATGCTTGATTTTGCTGATCGGAATTTCATTGTATATAATTCCAACTGCATAAGGTGCAATTTCATATTGGTTGTAGACGAAAATCATTTTACCATCTGAAAAGTAAAAGTTCTCGTTGCATTGAAATCCATTATCAAACCAAAAACCTTCCTCTTGAAGATCAGCATCTGGTGCCAATTGCAAGCCTTTTCTAAAATAAACTTCGGCAACTGTCGTAAATTTATTGATGTCTTTTACAATATCTTTTAATGCCAAACGCTTTCCGTTTTCCTTACTAATTAAGTAATGTGCATCATTTGCATTCCCATGAGCTCCCCCCATATAAATGTAACTGAACATGTGGAGCTGCACAAAATCTTCATATTGCTCATCAATTGAAACAGAATCTTCTTGCGTGTAAGAATACAATTCTGGCATCTCTTCCTTGTCAACTTTGTAGGAAGCGATAAAATTTTTCATGATGTTTCTATAAAACCCATCCCCTTTCAAGGTGACTTTTTTATTTTTTGTGCCTTCTTCATTCGTTATCCCGATTGAATTTACAATCAGATCATTTGTCGTTTGTTGGTAGGGTAATAAATCAACACCATCAATTGTGCGATAATGCATGTAAGCACATTGAAAAATCGGATCTTCATTTACAACAATACCCATTTCAAAAGGACTCTGCTTTTTTTCTGTTGTGAGCGTGTCAACTGAATTGTCAGCTTGTTCTTCATTAACACTTTTCTTTGCGACATCATTTCCACATGAAGCAAGCAACACAATCGATACAAGTAAAAAGAAATTAAATCGCATATTAAAAAATTATGAGTTATGAATTATGAGTTAAGGTTCCTGAGCTGGACTCCCCTGAGCTTGCCGATGGGCCGAAGGGTGAGTTATGAATTATGAGAACATATCGTATTAATCTAATTCCTAATGCCTTAAGCCTATTTCTGCTTCCTAAAGCCTCACGCCTGATGACTATCGCCTTTCTTCAGTCCTTTAAAAATCAAATAGATTCCAGTCAACACCAAAGGAACGCTCAACCACTGACCTGTATTTAACCCAGACATTGCAGCAATTGAATCATCCAATTCAGATTGACCCAGTTTGAAGAACTCTACTAAAATTCGTGCACCGAAAATGAAGATCAAAAATGCTCCAAAAACAACTCCTGGTTTTTTCCAAAGTTCTTTTTTCCAGAATAAGAACAACAACACAAAAAAGGCAATGAAATAACAAATTGCTTCATACAATTGAGCCGGATGTCGCACTGGAATTGCTTCCCACGAACAAACATATGGATACAAGCAATCGTGGTGTAAGAAACGAAAGCCCCAAGGAACATCTGTTTCAACTCCCACCATCTCGTGATTAACCAAATTTCCTAAACGAATAAAGGTCCCACCGATTGCAATTGGTGCTGAAATACGATCTAAAATCCACAAAAACGGTTTATGAATGACTTTCTTTGAATAATAGAACAAGGCTAATAAAATCGCAATTGCAGCTCCGTGACTTGCTAAACCACCTTCCCAAACTTTGAAAATATCCAAGGGATGCGAAAAATAACCACGTTCTAATAAGATGCCTTCTGAATCGAAACTATCGAAATGTGGACCGTAGAAAATAACGTGACCCAAACGCGCACCAATGATAGTTGCAAGCACCATGAAAATCATCAAATGATCCAGTGATTTATCATCCATACCCTCTTTTTTGTAGATTCTTTTTGTCACAAAATACCCGAGGATTAATCCTGTAATAAATAAAATTCCGTACAAATTTGGTGTTTTGTATCCATCAATCAACTCAGAGCTGACATCCCAATTAATAGCTGCTATCACTTGCTTTTGGTTTTTATTATTTCGACTAAAGATACAGGTTTTTCCTTCTGAACTTTAAATTTTAGCTTTTCTGAACGACCTTTTTTGAAAATTTTATTGGATGCCTCTTTTCCTTTACGCAACGCCTTTTGTTCTTCCTCTGGTAAATGAATGGTGTGTAAACATTCATCAGAACAACAATTTTCCATTTTCGCTTTGCACGAATCGCATTGGATAAAGAGTAAATGACAAGCATCATTCACACAATTGGTGTGCACATCCGCAGGTTCACCGCATTGGTGACAAACAGAAATAACATCTTCTGTAATTCGTTCACCTCTGCGCTCATCAAAAACAAAATTCTTTCCAATGAACTTATTTTCTAATCCCTGATTACGGATTTCATTCGCATACTTGATGATTCCACCTTCCAATTGGTGCACATTTTTAAATCCACGATGTTTGAACCAAGCAGAAGCTTTTTCACAACGAATGCCACCGGTACAATACATGACAATATTTTTGTCTTCATTGCCTTTCAAATATTTGTCTTCAATAAAAGGAAGCGACTCACGAAAGGTATCTACATCAGGTAAAATTGCCCCTTTAAAATGACCAACTTCCCATTCGTAATGGTTTCGGAAATCAATTAAAATCGTATCGGATTTATCTGTTAATTCATTGAATTCTTGAGGTGTTAAGTGATTTCCTTTGTTGCGAACATCGAACGTCTGATCGTTTAGTCCATCTGCTAAAATTTTATCGCGCACTTTGATTTTTAATTTCAAGAATGGGAATTCCGCTTCTGAATCATCCACAGAATAATTCAAACGAATACCATTTAAGAATTCAATTTGATAAAGTTCTTCTCTGAATTGATCGAGGTTATTCACTGGGACCGCAATTTGCGCGTTAATCCCTTCGGTTGCGACGTAGGTTCTTCCGACTACATCCAATTTTGACCACATTTGAAAAAGGTGATCTCTGAATAAACGAGGATTGGGAATCTTGGCATATTGGTAAAAAGAAATCGTCACAAACGAAAATCCCTTTTGTCTCAATTGAGCCACCAAATCCTCTTTACTTAATGTGTTCCACAGTTGCATGCTATGTTGTTTTAAATAAAAAGTGATACAAATGTAATGGAGAATTATGAAATATAAATTATGAATTATGAATTATAAATTCTGAGTTACAACACCGCAGGTGTTTCGGTGCACTAACTTAATTCTTGGACAACCTTTTTCTTCTATGTGTACTATGTATTAAAAAAGACTCCGTGCACTTAGTTACTCCGTGGTAGAATTATGAATTTATTTAAATTGTAAGCGATTTGGTGGAAATTATCTACATTCGTTGAGATGAAAACGTGGAGATTACTTCTTTTTACACCCTTGGTATTTTTGATGACTGCTTGTCCGACGTCGAACAGACAATCGTTGCCAAGTGTTTTTGCCAATAAGATGGATTTCCCGGATTTGGAAAAACGGAATCACAAAGGCATTAATTTCCAACTTTCAGCTTTATTCAAAGACGCTTACGACGATTATTTCTTGTTAAAACCGGATGGTGCATACAACAAAGAAATCATGGATATGAATGTGCGTTTTTGCATCGAAACATTTACTGATTTGGATGTTGCTGCCATGGAATTCATCGAAGGTCAAGGTAAAAAGCCTTTAGATCTTGCGCATGAGAATTACATCAATCGACGATTAAAATCTCTTGAGGAACGCTTATTATCAACCCGAAAGCCTTTGCCAAAGAAAATTGGGTTCAATGGTTATATTCAGGTAATTGAGGGTGGATCAAGCTTAGATGACAAACTTTCGACATACATGATTGCAACCGTAGAAATCGATAAACAGTTTCACGTTTTTCAATTAATCGGTCCGAAAGATCACATGGGTTATTTCTATGATGATTTCAACGCTATTCTTCAGTCAATTGAAAAATAATGGATTCTCTTGAATTTATTCAGCAGTTCAAAAAAGAAATCCTCTTACATCTTCCGGGTGAAAGTGCCCATTTAAAAATGGCACCTGCACACCGACAAACCTTGAACAGTGCCTTAAAGGCAAATGATGTCATACGCGAGTCAGCTGTTGCAGTGGTTCTTTATAAAAACGGAAATCAAATTGACTGTTTATTAACCCAACGCCCAGAATACGAGGGGAAACATGGTGGACAGGTTAGTTTTCCTGGAGGTAAAAGAGATGAATCAGATTTAGATTTAGAAGAAACGGCTCGAAGAGAATGTTTTGAAGAAGTTGGAATTCCCGTTGAAAAAGGAATTTTACTCGGTGAATTAACCGAAGTGTATATTCCAGTGAGTCAATTTCTTGTAAAGCCCTTTGTTTATTTTCACGAAGACTTGCCTGAACTGATTCCGAATGAGCGAGAAGTTGCGGAAATTCTCACTTTCCCGATTTTTGATCTCAAAAAAGAAGAACTTATTTCATCCATGGAAATTCACCTTCCGGATGGAACCATTTATAGAAATATCCCATATTTCGATTTAGCCGACAAGAAAGTATGGGGAGCTACGGCTCTTATACTAAGTGAAATTCGAGAAATGTTACTGGTTCTTGATTAGAATCTGAATCGTGCAAATCCAAAGGCTGCAGAGACGCTATTTGAATTCTTTGTAAAGAACGTTAAGGCATCGTAAGAAGAAATTCCACACTCATAAGCCCCATCTTTCAAGATGAAATTGATACCAACTGGAATGTTGTTTTTGTAAATTCCACCTCCAAAGTAACCAACACTTAAAGCCAACCATTTCACCGGGCGAACTTCACCACCAAATGAGTATACTGGATTAGCGATACTTCCTGGATTATCATTATTTAATGGAGCCACCATGTCAAATCCTAAAGAAAGTACTTTCCCAAATTCGATGCTCGTACCGAATCTAAAATCAGCTGCATTTTTCAACACATATTTTTCTTGACCTTGCAAAGACAAAATTCCACCATCACTCAACATTTGATTCATTGCTTGTGTTACGTTGTAATCAGAAAGTCCTGCTATCGAAACATTCGTCATCAATGTGTCATTCACTTTGTATACATTTCGATCATAAGTCACTTGTCCAATATTGTTCACTGCAGCAGCAATTTTAATTTTATTCAGCAAAATAACACTTGCCGATAAATCAATTCCGTATCCATTCCCTACTATTTTTGGTAATAAATTTCCGCGTTCAGTAAAATTAGAAGGATTCAAACTAGCGCTGCTGCCATAATCGATATTGAAATTCGGTGTGACAGAGGAATACATATACAAGCCATCGTCCGTAGATTCCATATTAAACATGGCAACCGATTGAATGAAACGTCCACCAATACCACCATATACGACAAAAACTGAATCCTTTCCGAAAATCTTGCGTCCGTAACCAAAGTTATAACTACGATTCCACACGGCGCGCACTTCAGATCCCTTTGTAATTTGAGATAAGTTTAAGGGAACGGAAATCGTTCCTAAAACCACGCTATTCAATGTGTCTTGCGATAAATTTGCAGAATTAGCAATAACGGAAGTGTCCCCTGCGACAACAATCGTCAGTGAATCAAAATAATTTGACAATTTACCTCTGAAAATAATATCCGTTACTTCATCATTGAATTTTGAATACCATTGATAATTTTCACGAATGTTGAATGCGATCCCACCAAATTTTGGAGATTGAAATGAAAAACCCAACCAATTATAGTTGACAAACATAGAGACACCTGCATTCGCATATTGAGCTGCTGCTTCCTGTTGCTCAGCCCAATTAGTAGTATCACTATTGTTTCCCGCTATTTCAGAACGAACAGCTCTGTATAATTTTTTCAATTTATCAGAAGAAAGTGAATCAGAATAAATTCCGAACCCAAATTCAGATGTTCCCATTGTGAATCGCTTGTTGTTATAACCAGTCCCCCAGCCCAATGCTGATGAATTAATTCCTAAACTATGATAATCGGTTACGAAAGTTGTTGCTACCCCTTTACCAGCGGCCGGATAAGCGATCCCTTGACTTTGCGATAATAATCCAAAAGATAGAACGGTTGAAAATAAAAAAATAGAAAGTGATTTCATAGTTGTTTTCGTTGTAGTTGACTGTGAAAATAAAATATAATTCTACAGAAAACAAAAAGAGGAACAAATTCATTAAAACTTGTTCCTCTTTTCGCTAAACCTTGCTAAAACTATAAAACCAAAAACTACAACTATGAAATTGCGTTTTGTTGATACAAATGTATAGCTATTTTTTTGATCTGCATTATATTTAACATTAAAAATATGTTAAAATTTTAACCTAAGGCCACATCTAAAATCATCATGACTAGAAATCCGCCGATAAATCCGAGTACTGCAACGTCTGTATATTTATCTCGTTGGGTTTCTGGAATTACCTCCTCCACTACCACGAAAATCATTGCACCTGCTGCAAACGCAAGGGCAAATGGTAAAATAGGTTGTAAATAAATAACAGCAACGGCACCAATTACACCTGCAATTGGCTCAACAATGGCTGACATTTGACCGTACCAAAAACTTTTCCATCGGCTTGCTCCTGCCCTTCTCAATGGCATTGCAACTGCAAATCCTTCAGGGAAATTTTGAATTCCTATACCAATAGCTAAAGCGATTGCCCCGGTTATAGTTGCTCCATCCATCCCTGTTGCTGCAGCGCCAAATAGGACTCCAACTGCCAATCCTTCAGGAATATTGTGTAAAGTAATCGCGAGAACCAATAAAGTTGTTTTGTGTAATTGAGTTTTTACCCCTTCTTTTTCTTCTTCTTTAAAATTAATATGTAAATGAGGAAGTTTTTTATCTAAAAAATATAAAAAGAGAGCACCAAGCAAAAAACCAAGTGCCGCAGGAAACCAAGGTGCAGATGGGAATGACTTTTCTGACATTTCGATGGCTGGATTCAAGAGCGACCAAAAACTGGCAGCCACCATTACTCCACCTGTAAAACCTAACATGCCATCGAGAAGCCCACGGTGCATTTTCTTAAAGAAAAAAACCAAGGCCGCTCCAGCTGCAGTCAATAACCAAGTAAAAGTCGTTGCAATTAAGGCTGCTAAAACAGGATGTATGTCTGTGAAAAATTTCTCTAATGCTTCCATTTATATCTTTTTCGCCTTTGAAAATCAAAGATAACAACTTCCTTCGATTTACTTCAATAGAGGATTCTGAATTTATCCCTCGACCCTTCGACTGTCGCTCAGGGGAGTCCAGCTCGGGAACCAAAATTCATTTTTATGGTTCAGGACTTACAATCAATTCCGTCCGATCATTGAATCCTTCGGATTTCATAATTCATAATTCATAATTCTGCATTATCTTTGCACCCGAATTTATAGAAAAAACACAATGGCAACTAACAGAACATTTACAATGTTGAAGCCTGATGCAATCGAAAATGGTTACACAGGTAAAATCCTAGACATGATTATCGCAGCTGGGTTTGAAATTAAAGCAATGAAATTAACGCGTTTAACCGAAGGGCAAGCAAAAGAATTTTATGCTGTGCATTCAGAACGTCCATTTTATGGTGAACTAGTTGAATACATGACATCTGGACCAATCGTTGCTGCAATTCTTGAAAAAGAAAATGCTGTTGCTGATTTCCGTGCATTGATTGGTGCGACTGATCCAGCTGAAGCAGCTGAAGGTACTATCCGTAAATATTATGCTGAATCAAAAGGTCGCAATGCTTGTCACGGTTCTGACTCTGACGAAAATGCAGAAATCGAAGGAAAATTTCATTTTTCAGCAAACGAATTAGTTTAATTCAATTTAAATTGACACAAAAAGGCTGCACAAGAATGTGCAGCCTTTTTTGTTGAGCGTCAATTTTATTCGGGTTTTGTGTTGAAATGAAATTTTATCAACAATCATCAAAGCAAAGCATCAAAATAAATGAGTGTCAGCAACAAATTCTTATCTTTGAATCCAAACAAATTTTATGAATTCATACAACTATTCAGTAGAAGAGCGATTTACGCGCTATGTTCAAATTGATACAACAGCAGATCCTAATTCAACATCCTTTCCTTCCTCAGAAAAGCAGAAAAATCTGGGAAAAGTTTTGTTTGACGAGTTAAATGCTTTGGGACTAGCAGAAGTTGAAATGGACCAATGGGGGTATGTTTTTGCAACAATTCCATCCAATTCTTCAAATCCAAATTTACCAACAATTTGTTTTTGCTCACACATGGATACTGCTCCTGATTGCAGTGGAACCAATGTAAAACCAATCGTTCACCGAAAGTATGATGGCGCACCAATCACTTTGCCAGATGATACAACTCAGATAATCACAGTTGAAAGACACCCCTATTTAAAGTCCAAAATTGGTGATGATATTATTACTGCAAGTGGTTTAACACTGCTTGGCGCTGATGATAAAGCTGGTGTAGCAATTATCATGGATTTCGCACAATATATCATGTCAAATCCTTCAATTCCTCACGGACCCATTCGAATTCTATTTACACCAGACGAAGAAGTTGGTCGCGGAGTTGAACAATTGGATATGGCTAAATTAAATGCTGATTATGGCTATACGCTTGATGGTGGTCCGCTTGGTGACATTGAAGATGAAACTTTTTCTGCAGATGCTGTGAAAATTACTTTTCATGGAATCAGTGCTCATCCTGGATATGCAAAAGGGAAAATGGTCAACGCGATTAAAGTTGCGTCTGAATTGGTTGCTGCTTTGCCACGTGATAAATGGTCACCTGAGACGACTTCCGACAGAGAAGGTTTTGTGCATCCTTTAGCTATGGAGGGTGGATTAGAAAAGGCAACAGTTCAATTTATTATCCGCGATCACATCACTGAAAAACTAGTGGAATATGAAAATCGCCTGGAATCATTGGTTAAAATGATTGTGGAACAATACAATGTACCTTACGATTTTGAGGTAACAGAGCAATATCGTAACATGAAAGAAGTACTTCGTTCTGTACCTTTTGTAACTGAATACGCTGTACAAGCAATGAAAAATGCAGGAATCACGCCTAAGCAGTCAATCATTCGTGGTGGAACGGATGGTTCTCGACTATCGTTTATGGGATTACCTTGTCCGAATATCTTTACAGGTGAAATGGCAATTCATTCGCGACATGAATATGTAAGTATTCAAGATATGCAAAAGGCCGTTGATACCTTGGTTGAATTAGTTCAAATATGGGAAAAGCACCAATAAAGAATGGATTACAAACTGGTCATAAAAAATATTAAGGAGAAGAAATTCGAGAAGATCTATTTTCTTCATGGAGAAGAACCTTTTTACATTGATGAAATCACCGATGCTGTCATTAAAAATGCGTTGGATGATAGTGAACGTGATTTTAACCAGACAATTTTATATGGAAAAGATACGGAACTGCTGAATCTTATCTCTGAATTGAAGAGCTATCCAATGATGGCTGAACGAAGGTTGGTGGTTTTAAAAGAGGCCCAAGATTTCAAAGATCTTGAAAAATTAGATGCCTATCTTTCAGATCCATTGGACACAACAGTTTTCGTAATTGCCTATAAATATGACAACTATGATGCACGTAAAAAAGCCCTGAAAGCAGCTGCATCAAACGGACTTCTATTCAAATCCGAGAAAGTCAAAGAGTATTTACTGGGTGATTGGATTCAAACATACGTTTCATCAGTTGGATTTAAAATTACTGGTAAAGCGTGTATGCTACTCATTGAGTTTTTGGGAAATGACCTGGGAAAAATAGTCAATGAATTAGATAAATTGGCCATTTTACTGGAAAAAGGTACATCAATTAATGAAATTCATATTGAAGAAAACATCGGAATTTCCAAGGATTACAACACCTTCGAATTAACCAATGCTTTCAATAAAAGAGATGTAACCAAAGCATTCAAAATTGTCAATTATTTCAGTCATAATCCTAAAGCAGCTGATATCAATGCCGTTATTCCCTTGGTGTTTAAATATTTTGGACAATTAATGCGGATACATTTCTTACCAAACAAGTCAAAAGAAGCGGTCGCTGGAGCGTTGAAAGTTCATCCTTATGTGGCGGGTGAATTATTAAGTGCCTCTAAATTATACGACCCAAAGAAAATAGCCATTAACATTGCCATTTTGCAAGAGTTTGATTTGCGCGCCAAAGGACTTGGAAACAGTTCCTTTACCTCAGGTGAATTAATGCAAGAAATGGTTTATAGATTATTACACTGATGCGACTATTTTACGATTCAACGATTACCAAAGATTTGACTGAATTTACTTTAAACGAGGAAGAATCAGGACATGCTTGCAAAGTATTGCGTTTAAAAGCAGGCGACAAAATTGCCATTGTGAACGGAAAAGGTGATTATTTCACCACAGAAATCACTGAACCACATGCGCGCAAATGTCAAGTGAAAATTCTGAGTTGTACTTCGGAAGAGCCAAGTGAAAAAAACATCCACATTGCTATTGCTCCCACAAAAAACATGGATCGCATTGAATGGTTTGTGGAAAAAGCAACAGAACTTGGGATTACTGAAATCACCTTACTTCTTTGCAAGAATAACGAACGAAAAGTTGTCAAAACAGATCGATTAGAGAAAATACTTGTCGCTGCAATGAAGCAATCTAAACGCTTGTATTTGCCCGTATTAAATGTGTTGACTCCTGTAAATAACTTTATTCAAAGTCACCCTAACGGACTCATAGCACACTGCTACGAAAATGAAAAGGGTACAATTTCAAACTTGTTCAATTCGAATAAATGTGCTATATTAATCGGACCAGAAGGTGATTTTACGTTAGAAGAAGTCGAATTTGCCAACAAAAATGGCTACCGAGCAATTGATCTAGGGAAAAATCGCTTACGAACGGAAACAGCTGGGTTATATGCGTGTATGCAAGCTTTAGTTGGGAGTTAGATGTTAGACTTAGAGGTTAGAGATAGATGTTAGACTTAGAGGTTAGAGATAGAAGTTAGACTTAGATGTTAGACATAGAGGTTAGAAGTAACGCCTACCGCGATGTGCTGAGCTTGTCGAAGTAAGTGTCCGCCGCGGCGGAAGTATCGAGGAAGGCATTAGAAAATAAATATATGAGAGGATTAAGTTTAGTGATTTTTATGGTGGTTTTTGTGGGAGTTGGGTTCTCACAAGGGACGTATCAATTAGCGGTATTGAAATACAATGGTGGTGGTGATTATTATGCCAATCCGACGTCTTTACCAAACCTGATCAATTTTTGCAATCAAAATTTAGGCACTGCTATTTCAAAGGAAGTTCCATATGTAGAAGCAGGTAGCAAGGACATCTTTTTGTATCCATTTGTTCACATGACTGGTCATGGAAACGTGTTGTTTTCAGCTGCTGAGGCGGATAATTTGAGAAACTATATGACAGCAGGTGGATTTTTGCACATTGATGATAATTACGGAATGGATGAATTCATTCGCGTTGAACTGCAAAAGATTTTTCCAAATATCGCTCTAGCTGAATTACCATTTGATCATCCAATTTTCAATCAGAAATACAAATTCAATGGTTTACCAAAGATTCATGAGCACGATGGTAAACGTCCACAAGCTTTTGGCATCATCATTGACGGGAGACTCGTGTGTTTGTATACCACTGAAACGGATTTAGGCGATGGTTGGGAAGATGCTCAAGTGCATAATGACTCTCCTGAAAAACGCAAAGAAGCCCTTCAAATGGGAGCAAACATACTGATGTATGCCTTTATGAATTGATGCTAAGCTTATGCGCATTCCTTTTCTCTTACTATTCTCACTTATTCTTTCTAGCAAGTTAGTTTCACAAGAATTAATCAAAAAAGAATTCTTTGATGCTGATTGGAATATTTCTGACAGTTCCACAGCTGTATATTATAAAGTAACAGAACGTGAGAATACGATCTCTGATCGTGGCAAAATTTCATCTTACAATGTGAATGGAACAATTATTTCCTATGCTGAATTCGCATCACTTCATGAACAAAAACGCCATGGCATTAACAAACGATACGATGAAAATGGTGCTTTAACATCGCTTTATCATTATGAATTTGGTGAACTGAATGGATCTTTCGCACATTACCATTCGAATGGGAATATGAAAATTAAGGGAGCTTATTTTCGCAATGAACTCATGGATTCACTTTATTCATTCTACGAATCAGGATTTTACAGACGAAAGGATCTCTATTTAAATGGTAAATTAGTTTCAGGAAACTGCTATACCGAATCACAACAAGACACTACTCATTTTGAATTTGATGTTGAGGCGACATATTATGGAGGTGCAGATTCGATGCAACGCTGGATTCAACAAAATTTGGTTTATCCCCAAGAGGCAATTGAACTAAACGAACAAGGTCGCGTTTACGTAAGTTTCATTATTGAAAAAGATGGTTCAGTTTCTACTGTTCGCATTGAACGAGGTGTAAGTCAATCAATTGATCAAGAGGTAAAACGACTTGTTTCTGCAATGCCAAAATGGGTTCCTGGAGAATTTGATGGATACAAAACTCGCACAAAAATGCGATTACCTTTAAACTTTAATTTGGATAACGGAGTCATTAATTCTACTGAAAAGAAAAAATGGTGGCAAAAAAACTAAAGTTCCTTTAGCATCCAGATTGAACAAGCAAAATGTCCAGATTCCCCTAAAGGTTTTTCTAACAATGTATAACCACATCTTTCGTATAGTGAAACCGCTTTATCCAATTCTGGTAAGGTTTCTAAATACAATGATTGATACCCCATTTCTTGCGCTGCATGTGCACACTTCTCCAATAACTTAAAACCAATGTGCAAACCTCTCGCCTCTTTCTTGATGTATAATTTTACTATTTCAGCACAATCCTTCGGTAATCCAAGTGTCGGAAAAACACCACAACCACCAATCAATTCACCATTCAATTCAGCAATAAAATAACTACTTCGTTCTTGTTTGAAAAGAGAAAACAAATCATCTGTTGTTGGATCGGTATAAACGGTCCCGGGACGTGCAACACCATATTCTTCCAATGCTGTGCGAATTACCTTTGCAATTTGAGCATTGTCTTCTATACGAATTTCACGAAAGGATAGATTCATTGTGATTTAGCCTTTATCTTTAAAATAATAGCTAAAACCGAATCCAATGATTAGTATAGAAGTTGGTCGACTGAATTCCTTCTTATCGTAACCTCCATCAGTCTCCAATCCAAGCATATTTGGTTTAAAAGCATATCCTTGAAAAGCATATGAAATAAATAGATTGTAGGAAACCTGTTCATCCGCAACCAGCGAAAATTTAACCGTTGGTTCAATCGATATGGCACTAACCACAAAAGGATTCTGACCTAATGAGTCGTTTCTGTTCGTAATAAAATAATGTTGATTGTAGCCAATTTTCACACCCATGTCTGTTGCAAATCGATCGGTATGGAATTTTTCTCGGCCTATTTTTACAAAAACACCACCACTGTGCATTCCACCAAGTGTTTTTAACGGTACTCTGAATTGATTTACTCCAAAATAACTATAGCGAATTCCAGCGCCAAAGGACAAGGAATTTTTCAAGGTGAATTGATAATAGGGTGCAATATTGACAAGACCTTGCATATAATCTTTAAACGGCTTGTTCACCATTCCATTTGGCAATCCCAATTCAATATTAAATGTATGCTTCGGTTCAATCTGCTGCGCTGCAGTTGAAAAACCAATTAGGATTAAAAGCCAACATGAAATTAATTTACTCATCGTTTCAAGAACGTAAATCTATATAAAAATAGTGTATGCGCAAAAAATGAAATCAGTCAACCAAACGCATTTTTTGTAAAAGGAAAGATGCATTCATGTTTTTACAAGTTCCTTGTCGCAATAAATAATCAAAATGCAATTCGTCTTTATCAATCGTTGAATCAAAATAATAATTAGAGAATGCTTTGTTTTCATTGGCTAAATTACACAATGATAAATCGTGTGTTGCAATAATTCCGCGGGCATGGAGATTAGCTAGCTTACGCATTAAACCAGCTGAACCCAATTCTTTGTCCTTCGAATTCGTTCCTTTCAATATTTCGTCTAAAATGACAAAAATCTTTTCACCCGACTCAATTGCATCCACGATAAATCGAAGTCGCACCAATTCTGCATAGAAATACGAACTTTCTTCTTTCAAATCATCCGTATTTCGCATGCTGGTGTATAATTTCATGCGCGGCATTGAACAGGATTTTGCCATAATTGGAAATCCAGCATTCGCTGAGATAAGTGCCCAACCAATACTTCTTAAGAACGTACTTTTACCCGCCATGTTTGGACCAGTAATAATATAGAACTGTTCATTTTTGGCATATTTTACATCATTTAAAACGCGTTTTTCAGACGGAATAAATGGATGTCCCAATCCACTAATGTCTACTTCATCTGTTTCATTAAAGTGAGCGAAAGTCGTTTCAGGAAAATTATAATGATAAATCGCTCCTGAAATCCACACTTCCATTTCGGTCAAATGTTCCTCAACTTCAGGTAATTGTGCTTGGTATTTTTGACGCCATTCTTCCCACTGACAAATAACGCGAAAATCCCATGCAACACACATATTAAGAATAGTACCAACCAAGAGATTCATTCGATAACTCATACGTTTCTGAATTTTCTCGAGCGCGCGCAAACTCATGATTAATTCACTCTCTGAACCAAAGTTTTTTTCTCTCAATTCAAGCATTTTAGGAGAGGAAATCTGCAATTGTTGATACTGTTCAATGCGATTAGCATACAACGCAATGGTTTTTTCGTAATCCGCCACACGATCGCACAAAGCACTTGTTTTCTTGAAATTCAGTCCAATGAATGAAAGTTCTAGTACTACGAAAAGTCCGAAATATTGCCCAGTAAGAATATCCAAGGCATACAACGCTACTGCAGAAGTGAAAAAGATCGGCAGAAGCCATTGTCCCCATTTAGCCACTTTAATATTTGCTGCTTCAATTTCTTTGAGTTTTGTAATCGTTTTTTCTTCCGAATCAGCGTATTGCACCATCCCTGATGCCAAAAATTGCTGACACCATTCCATCTTCGTTGAAAACTCATCAATTGCTTCATTCACCGTTTCAACATCTGAAACACCATTTAAAAGATTGTTGACCAATAACTTCTCCCCTTTCTTACTAACTGTTCTGTTAATCAATTGAAAGATACTTTGCTGCCCAAACAAATCCATATCACTTAAAAAAGGATGTTGACCATTCTTGTAACTTGATCCATCTGGAAAAGTTGACCAATCTCCTTTCAGCACCATCAATTCATTCGTATTAATTTCCACCAATTTTTGATTCGTTAATTTCAGCAAACGTGCATCCGTTGTTTTTGAAACTAACACTAAAAAAGCTACAATACCAACCAAACCAATGGCTCCAAACAAGATGGGATTACCAAAGGTGAAGTAAAGTCCAAGTGCAGAGCTCACGAAAACAGTCAATCGTGCAGTTCCCAAAAATATGAGACGCTTATTTGCCGCTTGCAATTGAAGTTGATAACGTTCTAATTGGGTTTGATAAAAGGAAGAATTATTCAAAACAGTTTCTAATTTCATTTAGTATTACAAACATAGTTAACTTTGCCCGAATGAATAAGGGTATTCTTTACATCATTGTTTCTGGACTATCCTTTTTGGTGGTAAATTTCTTTGTGAAGATTCTCGGTGCTGGACCCGAACAGGAATTATTTCCCGGAACACAAAAATATCCAGGACATGAACTTGTTTTGTTTCGATCCATCATTTCCTTTGCGATCAGTCTTTACATCATAAAACGCCGCAAACTTTCTGTTTTAGGAAACAATCGAAAATGGTTGTTAATTCGAGGTTTTTCGGGGATGATTGCCCTGACCATTTTCTTTTACACCATTCATCATTTGCCTCTTGCTATTGCCTCTACCGTTCAGTATTTAGCTCCCATTTTCACCGTAATCTTTGCCATGCTTATTTTGAAAGAACGCGTTGCTAAGTTACAATGGCTTTTTATTGTGATTGCATTCATTGGCGTTGCGTTGATTGGCTTGAACAATCTATTTTCGGCGGACAACTATGTAGGCATCGATTATACCTGGTTTGGATTGGGAATAATCTCTTCTGCCTTTTCAGGAATTGCGTATACGGCGATTATTCGATTAAAGGCGACCGATTCGCCCATCAATATCGTGCTCTATTTTCCCATGCTTTCCATTCCTATCATGTCATTTTGGTGTTTGTTTGAATTTACCTTTCCATCAGGAATTGAATGGTTATTCCTACTATTACTCGGCATTTTTACGCAAATTGCTCAAGTTTTACTCACAAAAGCCTTGCACGAAGAAAGTGCGGCGATTATTACTCCATTCCAATATTTGGGTGCAGTTTATGCAACGGTACTTGGATATTTTATTTTTGACGAGCGTCTTTCCTGGATTGTTTATGCTGGAATAGCCTTAATTTTAACTGGAATTATTGCCAATGCATTATTGAAAAAAAGTTAAAAGAAAAACGCTTTTCAACTTTCACTTTTTTCACTTCGAATTATTTGTATCTTTAAAACATGAACAAAACCATTGATCGTCTTAAGTTAGCTCGTTTTGGAAACCTTGAAATTCTTGCAAAACAAGTAGTTGAAGGATTTATTACGGGACTTCACAAAAGTCCGTTTCATGGTTTTTCTGTTGAATTTGCTGAACATCGTTTGTATAACAAGGGGGAATCCACTCGTCACATTGACTGGAAGCTTTTTGGTCGAAGTGATAAATTGTTCACTAAAAAGTATGAGGAAGAAACCAATTTACGTTGTCAAATTGTAATCGATTGTTCGAGTTCTATGTACTATCCGAAAGATGGTGACATGACTAAATTCGACTATTCTGTTTATGCTGCGGCATCAATGATTGAATTATTAAAGCGTCAACGAGATGCAGTTGGTCTTACGCTTTTTTCGAATAAACTCGAATTACATACGCAAACGAAATCTTCTCCAGCACACCACCGTTATTTATACAGTGAGTTAGAGAAAAAAATGACCAATTATTCAGCTGAAAACAAAAAAGGAACGGATGCCATTAAGGCCATTCACGATGTAGCTGAATTATGTCACCAGCGCAGTTTAGTCGTTATTTTCTCCGATTTATTTGATGATCCAGCGCGCAGCGAAGAAATGTTTCAAGCCTTGCAGCACTTGCGTCACAACAAACATGAAGTCATCGTTTTTCATGTAGTGGACACCAAAATTGAAATGAATTTGGATTTGGATAATCGTCCCTACACTTTAATTGACATGGAAACGGGCGAACAAATCAAACTTCAACCAGCAGAATTAAAAGAGCAATACATGGCATCGGCTACGAAGTATTTCAATGAAATCAAGATGCAATGCACCAATTACCGTATCGATTTTATGCCAGCTGATATCCGCGAAGGCTATGATCAAGTGTTGTTGCAGTATCTGTTGAAGAGACAGAAATTATTCTAGGATTTGATAGATTTGAATATTCGATTACTAAATTCAAATCATCGAATGCTGAAGGTATCAAATTTTCAAATCACTTCGGCCCTTCGGCAAACTCAGGGGAGTCCAGCTCAGTACATCGCTCTATTCTCGCCTCTATCTAACGCCTCTAGCCTAATGCCTTAAAATCACATTCCCGGCATTCCGCCCTTCATGCCTTTCATCTGCTTCATCATGCTCATCATGTTCTTCGGATTACTCATCATTTTCATCATTTTCTTCGTGTCTTCAAACTGCTTCAACAATTTGTTAACTTCCTGAACATTTGTACCACTTCCTTTGGCGATGCGGTTTTTGCGGTTTCCATTGATTACACCTGGACTAGATCTTTCCTCTGGTGTCATGGATAATATAATTGCTTCGATGTGTTTAAAAGCGTCATCTTGAATGTCAACATCTTTCATGGCTTTTCCCATTCCTGGTATCATTCCCATTAAATCTTTGACATTACCCATTTTCTTGATCTGTTGTAACTGACCCAAGAAATCATTTAAATCGAACTGATCTTTTTGAATTCGTTTTTGAAGTTTACGTGCTTCCTCTTCATCGAACTGCTCTTGTGCACGTTCAACCAAGGAAACAACATCACCCATCCCAAGAATACGATCGGCCATACGTTGTGGATAGAAAACGTCCAATGCGTCCATTTTCTCACCCGTACCAACAAATTTAATTGGCTTGTCAACTATCGCTTTAATCGACAAGGCAGCACCACCGCGTGTATCACCATCTAATTTCGTTAAAACAACACCATCAAAATTAATGCGCTCGTTGAATGCTTTTGCTGTGTTCACCGCATCTTGTCCTGTCATTGAATCGACCACAAAAAGCGTTTCAGTTGGTTGAATTACTTCCTTAACTCGGGCAATTTCATCCATCATCTGCTCATCAATCGCCAAACGACCGGCAGTATCGACAATAATAACATTAAATCCTTTGCTTTTTGCATGTTGAACAGCTGCTTGAGCAATTTTAACTGGATCTTTTTCTTCTTTATTTGAGTAAACTTCAATTCCTAATTGCTCACCTAGTACGTGCAATTGGTCAATCGCCGCTGGACGATAAACATCACAGGCAACTAATAAAACTGATTTTCCTTTTTTAGTTTTTAAGTAACTCGCTAATTTACCAGAGAAGGTTGTCTTACCTGATCCTTGCAAACCTGACATCAAGATAATTCCTGGATTTCCTTTGATGTTAATCTCAGATTCATTTCCACCCATGAGTTCAACTAACTCTTCGTGGCAGATTTTAATCATCAATTGTCCCGGAGATACTGATTTCAATACATCTCTACCGAGTGCTTTTTCTTTCACAACAGTTGTGAAATCTTTTGCCGTCTTAAAATTTACATCGGCATCAAGCAAAGCTCTACGCACTTCTTTCAATGTTTCTGCTACATTGATTTCAGTGATTTGACCATGACCTTTTAAAATTTTAAAGGCTTTCTCAAATTTATCGGTAAGATTTTCGAACATTGTACTGCGATTTTAGGTTGCAAAAATAGAGAATAAAGAACGAAGAACAAATACAATGCTTCTAAATTGACCTTAATATTTAACTATTTTATCAACGCAAAGAAATATTCTGTAGCGATGTGAGCTGATACGTTTAGAAGTAAAGGTTGAATGATCATACCTATGCGTGTTTCATGGGAGAGAAAGAAATGAAATTCATTGTGTTATAGTTTCCCGCAAAGGGCGCAGAAAATCGCGGAGCTAGATTTGTTAGTTATTCGATTCTGCGAAACTCTGCGAAATCAGCGGGAGAAAAAAAAGAAAAGAACTACATGTGATGGTTTCCCGCAGAATGCGCAGAAAATCGCGGAGCTAGATTTGTTTATTGTTCGATTCTGCGAAACTCTGCGAGATCAGCGGGAGAAAAAGGAAGTAGTGCATGATTTAGTTTCCCGCAGAAGGCGCAGAAAATCGCGGAGATTAGTTTCTTGGTTGTTTGATTCTGCGTGACTCTGCTAAATCAGCGGGAGAGAAAAGAAAGTGCTGTATAAAATAGTTTCCCGCAGAGGGCACAGAAAAACGCGGAGCTAGATTTGTTTATTGTTCTATTCTGCGTGACTCTGCTAAATCAGCGGGAGAAAAAAAGGAAAGTAATAAATGTGATGGTTTTCCGCAGAAAGCGCAGAAAACGCGGTTATAGATTTTTTAGTTGTTCGACTCTGCGAAACTCTGCGAGATCAGCGGGAGAGAAAACGAAAGTGCTATATTTAATAGTTTCCCGCAGAGGGCGCAGAAAAACGCGGAGCTAGATTTGTTAGTTGTTCGATTCTGCTAAACTCTGCGAAATCAGCGGGAGAAAAAACGAAAGTGCTATATTTAATAGTTTCCCGCAGAGGGCGCAGAAAAACGCGGAGCTAGATTTGTTAGTTGTTTGATTCTGCGAAACTCAGCGAAATCAGCGGGGGAAAAAGGAAGTAGTGCATGCTTTAAATTTCCCGCAGAGGGCACAGAAAATCGCAGAGTTAGATTTGTTTATTGTTCGATTCTGCGAAACCCTGCGAGATCAGCGGGGGAAAAAATAGAAACTGCTATATGTGATGGTTTCCCGCAGAATGCGCAGAAAATCGCGGAGCTAGATTTGTTTATTGTTCGATTCTGCGAAACTCTGCGAGATCAGCGGGAGAAAAAGGAATTAGTGTATGCTTTATTTTCCCGCAGAAAGCGCGGAAAAACGCAGAGATAGACTTGCATGTTGTTTGACTATGTTTAAATCAGCGGGATAAGATCAATTGGTTGCCTTGCCAGAAATTCGAGCGATTTTGATATTCAAGTATCCAAAAATGATGGTCATCAAAGGACTAATGATATTGAAAAAGCAATACATCCAATAGGTTCCTGTTGCTACTCCTAACACTGAGGCTTGTGTTGCGCCGCAGGTATTCCATGGAAATAACACAGATGTCACTGTACCGGAATCTTCCAGCGTTCTACTCAAGTTTTCAGGAGCCAAACCACGTTCTTTGTATGTTTCAGCAAACATTCTACCTGGAACAACGATCGCTAAATATTGATCTGAGGCTGTTGCATTGAAAAACACACAAGTTCCAGCAGTGGTAGCAATTAACGATCCCGTCGACTTAGCAAATTTCACAATAGACATTGTAATTTTGTGCAATAAGCCACACGCTTCCATCACACCGCCAAAGCACATTGCACAGATGATTAACCAAATGGTATTTAACATTCCATTCATTCCTTTCGTTGTCAACAATTCATTGATACTTTCATTATCCGTCACAACACTAACTTTAGAACCCATTGCATTCATTAAAGCCATATATGCTGATTTACCATAACTAGCTGTAACACCACTTACCTCTTTAATCACAGAAGGTTGAAAGATGATAGCAGCCAATCCACCCAACAATGCACCAATTAACAATGCAGGTAATGCATCGACTTTTTTAACAATCATAAAAATTACGATTGCTGGTACAATGAATAAAACAGGTGAAATGTAGAATTTATGCTCCAAAGCTTTCAATAAAGCATCAACTCCAGCATTATCGGATTTAGAATCAATGAAAAAACCCATCACCATAAAAATTATTAATGTTATCACCAGACTTGGAACTGTAGTCAATGTCATGTAGCGAATATGCGTGAACAAATCTGTTCCTGCCATCGCTGGGGCTAAATTGGTTGTATCAGATAATGGTGACATTTTATCACCAAAATAAGCTCCAGAAATGATTGCTCCAGCTACCATTCCTTCATGAATTCCAAGCGCAGAACCAATACCTAACAAGGCAAGACCTACTGTAGCGACTGTACTCCATGAACTCCCAGTTGAAACTGAAACAATTGCACAAACTATGGTTGCTGCAACCAAAAAGAAAGTTGGGTTAAGTATTTTTAGACCGTAATAAATCATGGAGGGAACAATTCCAGAAATCATCCATGTTCCAGCTAATGCACCGATAATAAGTAAAATGAGAATTGCGGGCAATGCCGACTTAATACTTTTAACGATTCCCTTTTGTAATTCTTCCCATGTGTAGCCTAAATTTAAGCCCACAACAGCAGCAATAGCAGCCGACAATAACAAAGCCATTTGATTTGCGCCTGATAAGGCACTGTCGCCATAATAAACTACGTTTATTGCCAACAAAGAAACCAAAATTGTAATAGGAATTAGGGCTTCAAAAAGGGTTACCTTGCGGTGTGTATTTGGAGTCGTCATAAAGAATAGCTAAAGGAAAAAACTAGTTAATCCTTCAAAAATAGAAAATTAAGACAATTCCTCGACTCTTTTCTTTCTTTTAGGATTATAAAGTAAGATGATTAAGATAGGAAGTAGAGTTAAATCAACAATCAAAGCCACAAAAAGTGTAATCGATAATAATATTCCCATGTTAAAGGTCCCCATAAAAGTTGAAAAAACTAGGAGCAAGAAGCCACTGCACAATATCAATGTTGTCAAAATCATTGCTTTCCCAGTAGTTAAATAGGCTCTTTTCAAGGCCACCATTTTGGAACTTCCTTTCATTAATTCGAATTTAAATTTCCCGAGTAAATGAATGGTATCATCGACGGCTATTCCGAATGCGATGGTGAAAATAATGGCTGTACTTGTTTTTAGTTCAATTCCAAAGAATCCCATAATTCCACCGATAATAATGAGTGGAAAAATATTTGGAATAATACTTATAATCATCATCGAGATAGATCGGTAAATTAATCCCATAATCAAGGCAACAATTAAGATGGAAGCCAATAATCCTTGAATTAAACTTGTTGACAAATAGCGAATATTCTTATCAAACAAATGAGCTGTACCAGTTAACTTAAACTTTACCCCAGATTGAAAATTGGATTTTTTAATAAAAGCCATTAGCTTTTTGTTTTTTGCTGTTACGGCTAGATTTCCAATATCGGGTATGGTTCCACTAATGCGCGTAATCGTTTCAGTTGAATCAACAAGCATTTTATATAGTTTCCCTCCTCCGGCAATTTTGGTGATTCGGCGGATTGTTCTGAGTTTACTTTTTGATTCAGGTAATTCAAAATAAGAAGGATTACCAGTGTGTGAAGAACGATTCATCACTTTCACTACTTGCACCAACGAATTTTTTATGCGCACACCATATTCATTCTCTAAATATGATTCGACTTGATCGATATCATGTAACACTTCATTATTCCAAAATGTGGTGTTTGAGTCAGTCAATTCTACTACTAATTCAAATGGACGAATACCACCATAATGATCATCCAAGTAATTAAAATCTTGCTTCATTGGCTCTGACGCGCGCAAGTCATCCATGATAAAATTATTGGTTTTAATCATGAAGATTCCAAGAGAGAAAAGAATCGTAACCAAACCATACACTACCAAAACCCGCTTTTTATTGTTGATTAAATACAGAAACCATTTGCGCAGGTATTTCAGCCAAAAATGACTCTCCTTTTGTTCAAAAATGTGTTTTGGGGAAGGAAAAATATAAAACAGTAACGGAAGAACCGTAATTGTCAAAACAAAGGCTATCATTACTCCAAATCCAATAACTACCCCAAATTTTTGAATCGGTTCTACTTTAACAAAGTAGAGCGTAAAAAATCCAATTGCCGTTGTTAGAGATGTTAAAAATGTAGCAAATCCAACTTCACGAACTGTTAACTTAATCGCTTCAAACTTGCTCAATCCTGACCGTAAGGCATCCAAATACCTAGAAACCAAATGAATAACATCTGACATTGAAACCACAAACATGATAGAAGGCAATGTGGTCAAAATAATGTTTATCGGCTGATTAAACATCCCCATAAAACCAAGGAGCCAGAGCATAGAAGCAATAATCACAAATTGTGGAATAATTATCCCCCAACCTGAACGAAATGCAATAAAAAGAAAAAGTATAATTAGAAAAGCGCTTAGTCCAACAAAGAAAATCAGTTCATAATTCATCTTGTCGATATAATACTTTTGTCCAATCACTCTACCCGCAATTCTAACTTTTTCAAACTTATACTTAGCGGTAACTTCCTCGACAACTTCGAGTACCTTATCACTTTTCTTTTTAGACAAATAATCTTCATGTCTTAAAAACAAACAAAGTGATTTTGCATCCTGAGCCACTAGAACATTTACTAATTCTTTCGACCGATAAATTCGTGACGAGTCGCGAATTAAATCAACGTCAATCGTATCTAAGTACAATTTAGAAGCACCACCTCCGCCTGGAAAGATTAATTGTTCTTTTTGATTGGTAATTGATGAAACAAATTGAACATGAGGTACTTTCGCTTCAAGCTCCTTAGATAGTTTGTTTACTTTCTTTAGAAAATTAGTTTCAAAAATTCCGCTTTCGTTTTGAATGGCTATTAATAGAAAATCATTATCTGATTCAAACTTTTTTCTATGCTCAAAAAAGTAGCTGGATTCTTCGTCATCAACTGGAAAAAATTTCTCGAAATTGTAATCGAATTGTAATGATGGAATGTAAGCCGAAAGTCCAACCGTTACTATTAATAATGCAGAAAGGACTATCCATGCAATTTTTTTAAAATTTTTCTCACCAACCTTTACACTCATCGTTTCGTTCAATAGGGGACAAATGTAACTACATCTTATTCTTTCATCAAGTATTTTTTTTACTGTTAGAGGAGAAACATATAAATGTTCATTTAGTTTTAACTAAGTTTGAAAAAAAAATTAAAAAAGCGATGAAAAAATTATTACTACTAGTTTCAACCTTACTTTCAGGTTTATCATTTTCACAAAGTTTTGATGCTACGAATGAACCTGTAATTGGTGACACGCGTGATTTCTTTTTGTGTGATTCATTTACGGTTAACTACAGCGCTGTTGCAGGAAATGGTGTTGATTGGGATTACACAGAAATCCTAGGTATATACGGTGAAACGCGAAATGTTGAAGTTATTGACGCTACAACTTCACCGTTTGCTTCAAACTTTGCCGGTGCAACAATGGCAATAACAATTCAAAATTCAATCACTTCATTTTTTAACACAAGTGCGGGCGGGCGGTCATCTCAAGGATTCTTATACACAGAACCAACATTTGGAGATGTTGTCGCAGCATGGGAAAATGATAGTGAAATAACACATACTTATCCAATGGCTTATAACGCTAGTGGTACGGATGTTTTTGATGGAACACTAAGTTTTGACTTTAATGGCCTTCCTCAATCTCCAACATGTAATGGTGTTGTTTATTATTCAGTTGATGGACAAGGAAACTTAATGTTGCCGGGTGGGAACACTTACGCAAACGTTCTTCGTTACAAATTAATTGATACAGCCTACACAAACGTATTTTTAATTGGTGATTTAGAGGTTATTCGTACACAATTTGAGTACTACGATATCGCGAATGACAGAATTCCTTTGTTTATTCATTCAACTATCAAAATTCAAGCGCCAGGAGCAACTGATCCTTTAACTGAACAATCTATTGTACTATGTAAAGACATGCCAGACTTTTACTTAGGTGTGAATGAAACTGAAGTTATTTCTTTCGGTTTATACCCTAATCCAACAACTGGTTTAGTTAAAATCGAAGGTGAGTTCACAGGTTCAATTTCTGTTTCTGTAGCAGATTTAAACGGTAGAATCGTTTACACTGCTAACGATGTGAATACCGGATTAGAAATGAATTTAACAGAATTAGAAGCTGGTATTTACACAGTTATCGTTTCTGAAAACAGAATCTCTTCGCAAAAACGCTTAGTTATACGTTAATAAATTAAGAATACCAATGCTAAAACCGCTTCATTTGGAGCGGTTTTTTTTATTTATTCTATTTTTTTACTTTTTGCTTGTTACCTTTATAGCACTTAAAAGTTATGCCCCATATGCTTAAAAAAATACTTTTCCTTGCCTTTGTTTTATCTTCATTTACGAGTAATAGTCAAGTGAATGAAGGATTAACAGCCGAAGAACGCGCGTATCTTTTCCATATTGTAAAGAAAAGTCCGATTCTGGACAATAGTCTTGGGCGTTATTTTGACTATAAAGGTGAAATAATCAATCTTCCCAACAAGCAAATAAATTATGATTCTGTCGAGTTAATTATTATCAATCAACCTGAATTATTAATCATACGAAAGGAAGAAATTTCTAAATCATCAAAAGGCATTTTAGCGGAGGCAGCCAACAAAATGGCTTTATGGGAATTAAACAAAGTTCTTTTAGCAAAAAGAGGAAGTGAGAAGGATTTGGCGCAATATTCGACGCAATACACTGCCTTTGAAGAATATCTAATGGAAAAACTTCCTGCTGTTGCACTCAAAGAAAAAGATGGAATCTCCAAACCAAGTCCCAAACTAGATAATTTATTAAACCCTAGTTTATCTTTTCTTGACAAAGTTGCTTTCATTGAAACGCTGCGCTTCAAATCACCTGATGAGGAAAAGCAAACGGTGGACGCAATTAGTTATGCCGTAAATAAATATGTCGAAAAACGCACCTTGGAAATATTCCATGGTTTAGGCGGAAAATCAACTGACTTTTCAAATATTCTTGTTGCTGCTGGTGATGGTTCTTCCACTTCTGGAATGCTCGACGAACGCGAGAAAGATGAAAAAGGACGCTGGAACAAAGGCTTACCAAAAGCGGTAGGCTTTTTCCCTTATCAAACACGATTAGTTGCCGAGGAAAAGAAAAAGGAATTGAAACTCGAATCAATGACTTATGCGATTATTGATGAAAAAACTGTTGGTAAAAATCAACACACCAATCTTCACTTCGATGTGTGGGGATATAACACAGAAAAACAAACAACCGTTGTTATTGAGAAAAATGGTCTTTCTTATCCCCTTTTTGGATCTGGTGACACCCGTTTTCTTTCCCCGGATTCTAGTTTTTCAAACGGAACGACGTTCATGGCGATTATCAAAGACTTGGAATCGAATAAAATCGCCAAGTTGAATGATATGATTTACGGCAAAAAAGGCTTTGACTATTGGATTGATTACAACAAAAAGAAAAAGGACGAAACGGAATTGAAGATTGAGAAAAACGAGTACGAATATTCCGCTTTGCACAATCAATCAATGGGTACAGATAATAAATCTGTCAAAAAAACAAAGAAATCCAAGAAGCACATTACCCATCCTGATGCCGACAAATCACCACCGGTACTTACCAATTACAGCGACAAAAAAGACAAGAAGAAATCAGAAGGTTCCATCGTTGGTTTGTATGATTTATTTGAAGCGTACAAAAAGAAAATTGCTGAATTAGAAAAGCAAAAAATTGAAGCAATTGATTTAATGGCGATTTACCAGCAAAAATTGGATTTATACAAACAATTAATTGGAGCTAGATGGGCAACTTACAGTGAAAAAGATGGTTTCTACACTTTTCAAGATTCATCAACATTTGATATGCTAACTCAAGATTTTCAATTTCAAGCAAAACCAGAAAACGAAGATTTCGAAATTCGTCTACTTGCCATTCCAGAATCATCTTTATCTAAAAATGCAGATGAAGTGATGTTACACATCAATAAAACGGAGGCAAAACCTAATTTTGATGCGCGTCTTCAAATTGAATTAAACGACATTTTCGCATCAGACAGTTGGACAATTTCCAATCAATTGATTCGTAACAATGATAGTGTGGCGGTGCGACAATTTTTCGAAGCGATGCTCGATAAGAAAACGCCTTTTTCAATTATTGCTCGTGGACAAGGTGTCGGAAAATGGGATGGTACTCGAACAATCAAGGAACTTCATCCAGTTGAATTAGGTTCTTATCCTGGTACTTCATCTGAGGAACAACAAAAATCACGTCAAGATGCTACCTTTCAGCGTTTGAGAGTTTCAGAAATTTTTATCCAATTGAACCGTTCCATATTGGTAGAAATCAATTCGTATACTGATCCTGTTTCATCTTCTATTACAGTTACAAATGCTGATCAACTTGCTTTGATGAAACAATACAAATTATCGAAGAATGACCTATTGAGTGCTTATAGAAGTGCCGAAATTTTAAGAAAACTGAAAACTGAGGTAAATTATTTAGCAGGAACTTTTCTAGGACGAGAAGAAGCTGGAATAGTGATTGATCGCTTCAATAAAGAATTCGCCAAAGCACGCATTAGTATTGGTGCAACTTCTATTAAATTAAGCGAGCTCTGAGATTTAGAATTTGGGGTTCGGGATTTCATAATTCATAATTAATTCCCTTCGGTCATTGAATCCTTCGGATTTCATAATTCATAATTCATAATTCATAATTCAAAATTCATCCTCGACAAGCTCAGGAACCATTATTCATAATTTATAACTCATTTACTAAAAGTTTTCGTCGCCGAAATTGACCAAATACACTTTTTCAGTGGCACGTGTAATTGCAGTGTAGAGCCAACGGTAATAATCTTGTCCCATCATTTCATCGGTCATATAACCAGGATCAATAAACACTGATTCCCATTGTCCACCTTGTGATTTGTGGCAAGTTACCGCGTAAGCATACTTGATTTGTAAGGCATTGAAATATGGATTCTTGAGGATTTTATCGTAACGTTTGCGCTTGTTGCGTTCATCCAAATAGTCCTTTTCAATTTCAAAAAACAGGCTTTTTAAACGATCGCGGTTAATCGAAGGACCTTCGCAATCGATCGATTCAAGCAATAAGATGACTTCAATTTCAGGTTCATCTGGATAATCCTCCATCTCGACAATTACTTTGGCGAAGTCGAAACCATAGAGATGTTCGAGTTTCATAACCCTTTTCAATCGCAGAATTTCACCATTAGCAATAAAACCGGCTTTCGAATCATCATCTAACCAATAATAATTATTCTTGACGACCATTAAACAATCTCCATTGCACAATTGCTCCTCGTACCATAGAATTCTTCCTCTGATGTGCTGATTGTATTGATTTGCCCGCTTGTTCGAGCGCGTAATCACAATCGTACCCTCCATGCCGTATTTGTTGTATGAGGTCTCCAACTCATCTTGGAGCAATTCACCATTTAAACGCACAAAATCGGGTGATCCCAATTTAAAAAGTATCTTTTCGGGAAAGATAAGAGAACGCAACTTGGTCGCATTCAATAGAATTCCCGAAGCATCTGCTTGACGTAGTACCTGAGTCAATTTAAACTCGCCGATTGTGAGCGAACTATAAGTTGATTTTAAATAATTGACATTCAAAGCAGGAGATTCTGAGCTACCAACAGGTGGCAACTGACCCTCATCGCCTAAAAATATCAAGCGACAATTTTTTCCTGAATACACATATTCTAACAAATCGTCCAGCAAGCCGCGTCCAACTTGACCATCGGAATGCATCGAAAATTCGCCAATCATCGACGCTTCATCGACAATAAAAACAGTGTTCGTGTGCAAGTTTGGTGCTAAACCAATAGGTGAATATTCATCCGTTGAGCTTTTACGCCGATAAATTTGCTTGTGAATTGTAAAAGCTTCTTTGGCAGAGCGATTGGATAATACTTTTGCAGCTCGACCAGTTGGCGCAAGCAACCGTGTTTTCATTTTAAAATGATTCAAGGATTTTACAAAAGCACCAAGCATTGTAGTTTTTCCCGTTCCAGCATAACCAGAAAGCACAAATAAATTCCTGTCCGATTTCTCTTTTAAAAATGCCTCAAGCAAGCTCACTAAATGGGCTTGATCAGCAGTTAATTGCAGCTGAAAAAAGGAAGAAAATACATTCTTGAAAATTTGTTTTTCTGGTGGATTCATTCTAAAAATTAAAGATACAAAGTTTCAAGCGATTGATGTATTGATTGAAGTGTTTAAAAAAACTATTCATCAAACACGAATAGAAATTAAAAAATTGTAGATTTGTATCACTAATAAAAATTCGTACACATATGTTTGGTAATTTTTCTATCGGTTTAAAGAAGTATTCAGTACCAGTTTTATTTTTCATTCTTGGAATTTTGTTATTCTACGCTGGAATTAGTGGGAAGCAAAATATGACATTCATGATTTCTTCAGTGATGATGTTTGCAGCTGGGGTAATGAGTATTTTATATAGTTCAGGTTCGTTTAAATCCGCAGTGCTTTATATTTTCGGTGGAGTCGCAGGTGTCGCTGCGATTGCAACGCTTGTATTGTCATACAAAAGTGTTAAAGAAACGGCTACTTACAACAAAAATTACCAATTGTGCCGTAGTAAAGCGATTAGAAACTTAGAAGATATTCGTACTATTCAAAAGGCTTATGCTGAGAAAAATGGGAAATATGCAAAAACATGGGAAGAGCTAGTAGCTTTTGCAAATGTTGGAACAGTTCCTTTTGTGATTTCAGAAGGTGTTGTACCAGGTAGAAAAATTTCGGAAGCTGAAAGAAACTTTATCTACCGTGATAATAGACCAATCGATATTAACATGACAGAGAAAGAAGCTTATTTGCTTTCTAAGTCAGCTATTTGTCCTGTAGACTTAAAAGGTTTCAAACGTGATACGATTCAAGTATCCTTGTTAGATACAAAATTCAAAAACAAGTCTTACATCGACAGCCGTATGAAAGCTGGTTTGGGTAAATTCTATGTTGATTCATTGCAATATATTCCTTTCACAAACGCTAAGCGTCAGTGGAAATTGGAAACAATGGATACACTTAAAATTGGAGAAGAAATTTTGCCGGCTATGAAAGTGTCAGGTAAAATTCCATTTGCTAAAATCCAAGGTACTGCAGATGAGGAATTGTTTATGGGTACACTTACAGCTCCTGACGTAGTTGGGAACTGGGAAGATAAATAAACAATGGAGCTTAGACATTTAGTCATTGAGCTAAACGATTCTTCTGTTCAATTTACATCTTTAGTTGCTGGCACAGTTGAAACAACTAATTCTTTTGTTTTTGCAGACAAAAAGGATTATCGTTACAAAGAACAATTGGATGAATTTATTCTTGAAAGTGGATTAAAAAATCGTGAGCATGACGAACATACCATTTCTTGGTCATCTCCTCGTACAGCGTTAATTCCATCAAATGTTTTTGCGGAAAGCAAGTCTGAAAAGGTTTACCGTTTGTGTTTTGGAGAATCGACTGGTAGTTCAGATATCGACTACAATCGTTTGCCTGAATTAAGTATCGTAAACGTCTACGAAATTCCGCTTTGGGTTAAATCATACTTTGTAGTGCGTCATCCCCGTTCAATCATTCAACATGAGGGAACAATGATTTTGCGTACCTTATTTGCCAGTCCAACCTTTCGTTTAAAAATTGTACTCGTTCCTTACGCAGATTACTTTTTATTAGCGATTGCTAAAGAAAATAAATTAATGTTTTATGCAGCTTTTGATTTTCAAACGGCCGATGACATTATCTATCATTTGATGTTTAGTTTACAGCAAAATGGTTTATTGAAAGAAGATGGCGAATTGATTTGGGTGAATGGAAATGGTTCTTCTGAAGCAATTTATGATCAGGTAAAAACGAATCTTGAACGCATCAATGACTTCAAAAATTTAAAAGTACAATTCGATCATTCATACATCGCTAATTCCCATAAACTGTGCGTATAATCAGTGGATTTCTTAAAGCACGTCGCTTCACAGTACCAAAAAACTTCCCTTCTCGACCAACAACAAATTTTGCAAAAGAAGGACTTTTCAATATTCTTGGAAATAGAATCGATTTATTTGATTTAAAAATACTGGATCTTTGCGCAGGAACAGGAAACATTACCTTCGAATTTATCTCGCGTCAAGCAGGAGAAATCACAGCAGTTGATAGTCACCCGAATTGTTTACGTTACATCCAAAAAAATGCTATTGATTTAGGTATCAATGATTTGGTAACAACTGTAAAAGAAGATATCATCAAATTCGTTCAACGTACCGATCAAAAGTTTGATTTGATTTTCACTGATCCACCTTATGGTTATCCGCATTACGAGGAATTAATACGCGTCATTTTTCAACGAGAATTATTGACTGAGGACGGATTATTAATCGTTGAACACAGTAGAGATACAAAATTAGAGCATTTGCCTCAGTTTGAATTTTGTCGTACGTTTGGAAACGTGTACTTTAGTTTTTTCAAAGTGCAGGTTTAAAATCTTACTAACATGAAAAGAATAGCTGTATTTCCTGGTTCATTTGATCCTTTTACGAAAGGACATGAGGCAGTTGTGCGTAAAGCATTGAATCTGTTTGATGAAGTTATTGTTGCAATTGGTGTCAATTCGACCAAGAATTATCAATTTACACTTGAAAAAAGAATACAGCATATTAGTTCTCTTTTCTCTTCTTCAGAAAATGTTCGTGTGGTAAATTACCAAAAACTTACGGTTGATTTATGTAAAGCGGAGGGTGCTCAATTCATCGTTCGTGGCTTGCGCGATTCAAAGGATTTTGAATATGAGAAATCCATTGCACACATGAATGAGGCGTTGGCAGGAATTGAAACGGTCTTTTTGTTGACTAATCAGGAATACAGTGCTATCAGTTCATCTATTATTCGAGAAATTTATAAAAATGATGGTGACATTACTCAATTTGTAACGAACACGCATCTTCTCGTTTGATAAGTGGTACAATTACTGCTAAGACAAACAAATTTTTCAACTCGTATTATGGCTCTCCGTTTTCAATTTTTCGTCATTTTTCTGTTCTCTTTTGTACAACTTTTTGGGCAAGAAAAAGAGATTGTCACTATTAAGGGTTATGCGCCAAGTTATGTAGGTGGAACAATTCAAATTAACGAAATTGAAGATTTCGTGAGTATGAAAGAAACAAGTATTGCGAGCACAACCGTTAAGGAAGATAGTACTTTCACTCTTTCATTCTTCGCTAAAGAAATCCAAAAAGTAGTTGTTCGTGCGAATAAAAATCATGGTTTAATGTACATTCAACCGAAAGGTACTTACGATATTTTTGTTCCTGACAAAGACCCTTATGAACCAAAACGACCAAATGGAAATCTTATCGAAGTCACATTTTTTGATTTAGATTCCCTCGATGTCAACTACAAAATTTTGAGTTACTTGCGCTGGCAAGATGACTTCATTGGTAAAAATTATCATTTACGCGGACCACAACCAGCAGAGTTTGCCAAACGATTAGATCTTTTCAAAACAAATGTTGAAAAAGCCTATAGCGCAGATACCTCAGATGTTTATTTTAAAACATTTGTGCGTTTTTCAATTGCATCCTTGGATAATATTCAGACTGCAGCAGATCGTAATCGTTATGAAAAACATGATTTTTACTTGAAGAACTTTCCCGTTTCGTATCAGAATGATGCCTACATGGGTTATGTGAATACATTTTATGAAAAAATGCTTCCACGCTTGGCAATGGAAACGAACAACCGCGTTTACCTTGGGATTTTAAAAAGCAGTCCAACGCTTGTTATGAAAGCCTTAGGTGCAGAATACACGTTAATCAACATGCGTATCCGTGAAATGGTCATGATTAAAGCATTGAGCGAGGTGTTTTATACGAAACAATATCCTCAAACCAATATTTTAACAATTCTAGACAGTTTATCGAACAGCAGTTTATTTGAAGCGAATCAAGTGATTGCTCGCAACATGAAAGCGCGATTAACCGAATTGGTTCCAGGTGGAAAAGCACCTGATTTTGCTTTGACCAATGAAAAAGGAGAAACTAAAACTTTACTGAACTACGCAAATAAATACATTTACATTCATTTTTACGATCCAACTGGACCTAAATCGACGATTGAACTTGAACCGCTGATTCAATTGCATACGAAGTATCAATATGACGTTACATTTATCACCGTCTATCCAAACAAACCCTTAGATGAAACCGCTAAGCAACATTTAGCGAAGCTTCCATGGGAAAAATTCAGAGCAGATGAAAATGCTAGTATATTCAGCAATTACAAAGTTGAAACATACCCTTACTATGTTTTAGTTGACGAAACTGGATATGTTGTCGCTTCGCCGGCATTAACTCCAATGCCAAACGGTCAATATGAGACAATCGACAAAACGTTTTTCTTTATAAAAGAAGCACGAGAAGCTTTGCGTCAAAATAATCGACGTTAATTTCATTTTCATTTGTAATGATTTTCATTTAGAAATACATGACAAAAATGTTTCAAGAAGGATTACGACAATCCTAATTCCCAAAAATGTACCCTTGAATGAATATGATTCCCATTGGATTTAAAACAGCATAAACGAAGGGATCAAATTCGCGCAATCTGTAGGTTGAAGAAGTATAATTCCGCTTGAATTTCTTAACTTTGTGTAAGATTCAATAAGCTATGAGATTCAATTTATCAGAAGTCAACGACTTGATTCGTTCGCGCAGGACAATTTACCCAGAACAATTCAGTGATCGACAGGTGCATCAAGAACAAATTGAGCTTATTTTGAACAATGCGCAATGGGCACCAACACATGGCAATACGCAACCTTGGCGATTTAAAGTATTCATGGATGCTGGTCGTCAGAAACTGAGTGATTTCTTAGGGAAAACCTACTTAGAATTAACGCCAAAGGAACAACAAAACGACATGAAATTGGCAAAAATGCTCACTCGTCCAATGAAAGCATCTGCTGTAATTGCTGTTTGTATGGAACGTCAAGCAGAAGAAAAAATCTTGGAATTAGAAGAAATTGAAGCGGTGGCTTGTGCCATTCAAAATATACATTTAACATGCACCGCATATGGTTTGGGTGGATTTTGGGCTACACCCAAACTGATTTATCATCCAAAAATGAATGAATTTTTAGAAATTGGTGAAAAAGATAAATGTCTCGGTTTGTTCTATATTGGTTATCCCGCAATTGAATGGCCGAAAGCCCACAGAAAACCGTTGGAGTACACCACGAAATGGATCAACGAATAAGATGAGTGGTTCTGCAGATCATACCTTAGACTTAGGATTCGTTAACTATGTTCAACATCCTGAAAACAGCAATTATTCTGTTTTTCGATTCTACGATGACAATCGTGCGGCTAGTTTTGAATTAGCACTTACTGAACAAAAGATTTGGTTTGAAAAAGCCGAAGAAGAGCGAAAAGGCAAAATGGTAACGCTTTTCGGAATTCATAACAACGATTTCAAAAAAGCAGAAAAAATCAACTACAAGGTAGAAGCCATGCATAAAAAGCGACTGATTCCTGGACGTATTTTTCGCACGGTTTTACTTCTTTTCTCATTCACAGCGCTGACACTTGCCATCATTGGATATTGTAAAGCGCCAAAAATCGACCGTGGAAACAATAAAACCAACACTTCAATCAATCGGTGACTTTTGAACCAAATATTTTACTTTTCTTAGCGTTGTGAAATCAATGGTTAAAACTTTTCTACCCCTTCTATTTTTACTACTGACTTTTTATTCGGTTGGTCAAACGGCTAAACGAAAAAAAGAACGGTTCCCCTCCTATTTTGGAATTCAGGTGCGCCCTGTCTTACCAACACGATTCATTGGTGAAGCATCAGCGACCTTTTCGCAAGAGGGATTTTCAACCACAATTTCCCAAAAAGTGGGTTATTCGTTCGGAGGAACGGTGCGAGCAGGTATCACCAAATTAATTGCTTTCGAAACAGGTATCAATTTTACACAACGAAACTTTAACATTGATATGTCTGTCGCTGATTCGAATGTATATGCAACGAACGATCTTTCCTTTATTCAATACGATATACCACTGAATGCATTGATTTATGTTCAATTAAGTGAAAAGTTTTTCATGAATGCGTCATTGGGTGTTGCCTTAAATTTCAAACCTACCGATGTAGGTGTTTTGACTTTGCCAGGAGGATCTTTTTCATTCACACATACAGGAAGAGTAAACAGTTTGGCAACAGTTGATTTAAATGCGAATTTTGGTTTTGAATATCGAACTGAGAAAATTGGCTTTTTCTACATTGGAGGTTCGGCAAGAGTGCCTTTTTCTCCTCTGTTTACACTTGTTTCGCAGTACAAGTACCAAGGCTACAAAACAACGATTTATGGCGATGTTGACGGTTCTTTCTTATCAGTCGATTTCAAGTATTTTTTCCCGAACATCAGCAAAAAAGGAACTCAATTTCAACGGGGACCGATCTTATAAAATGAACGCAACTATTCAACAAATCATTGATGATCTTCAGTTAGAAGCACATCCAGAAGGAGGATTTTTCATTGAAACTTATCGAAGTACAGAAATAATAGTTAATCAAGATCGAAATTTGATGACGTCTATTTACTTTTTGTTGACTTCTGAAAACGTTTCTAAATTTCATCAAATCAAAAGCGATGAAATGTGGTATTTTCACAGTGGAAGTCCACTCGTTGTGCACATGCTAAGCAAAAAAGGTCATGAAGAACTCATCATTGGAAATGATTTTAGCAAGGGACAAAGACCTTATGGGATGGTTCCAAAAGAAAGCATTTTTGGTTCTTGTGTTCTCGAAGAAAATAGTTACTCGCTCGTTTCGTGCGCTGTAGCACCTGGATTTGATTTCCGTGACTTCAAACTTTTCACAAAAGCAGAACTTATGCAGCATTACGAAGCATTTGAGGACATCATCGACAAGTTAACTTAATTATTGTCAGCTCTCAACCAATAGTATAACAAGGCTAACTTATCTTTTGCTGTGCTTACTTCGAAACTGTATTGAGGTTTCATATAATTGCTTGTGCTCACTTCAATCGAAAACAAAATCTCGTCGCGCGAAATCAATAATTCAGCTTTCTCGCCGATCATCAATCCATTGACAGTGGCTTCTAATGCTTTTTGTTCCGCACGGTAACCATTCACGCCTAGCACTTCATCGTTGACACTTAATCCAGCATCTTCCGCTGCAGAACCGTTCCGAACACCTTTAACAATAATCTTCCCGCCCTCAGTTCTAAAAGTAGCACCGAATGATGGTTTTGTTGTGCTCACATCTTTCACATTCAAACCAATCGAACCTAATAAATCATTGTATGGTGGAATTTGCGTACCATTAATGTACTTGTCAAAAAAATCAGTCATGTCTTCGCCTAGGAAGGTTCCTAGTTCCTTTTTGAATTCATCTTCTGAAAAACCTCGGTTCATCTTTTTATAATACTTCGTATACAAGGTTTGAAGAAAATGGTCCAAACACTTTTCACCTTTGTATTTACTGATAATTTTTGCATCCAAAATCGCAGCCATTACTTGACCACGTGAGTAATATGTCATGGTTGTATTCGCACTATTTTCATTCGGACGATAGGCTTTAATCCACGCATCGAAACTCGCATGAGCGACCGGTTGTACTCGTGAACCCACGCTTCCTTCCACATAATTGATAGAATTTTGCAGTTTATTCAAATAATCATCTTTATCATAATAACCCGCGCGAACCAACAACAATTCATCGTAGTAAGAAGTAAAACCTTCCATTACCCACAAAAGCGAGGTATAGTTTTCCTCATCGTAATTGAAAGGACCTAATTCGATTGGTCGAATGCGTTTTACGTTCCATAAATGGAAATATTCATGTGCCACAAGCGATAAAAAACCTAAATATTCTGCTCCTTGGTAAGTCCAACGGTTAACGCTCAAAGTTGTTGAATTGGTATGTTCTAGTCCACCTTGACCATCAACCACATTGTGTATAATGAAGACATATTCTTTGTTTGGATTTTCACCAAAAACGTTCGTTGCAGCATTCACAATTTTCGCCATATCCGTTTTCAAGGTGGCGATATCATAATTTCCTTCACCATACATCGCAACCGTATGTTTGACATTGTTTGCATTAAACTCAAAAGTTGTGTGCATTCCAATTTCAATTGGGCAATCGGCTAATTGGTCATAATTATCGAACTGAAAAGACCTTGTTCCCGTATTTGCAGTGATTACTTCAGGTAAAGCGGTTGTTATTTTGTTGAATTTAGAAAATGGAATGATGTCCAACTTCCCTTTTAAACCCAAGTATTTATGGACATACATAAATACCCCTGTACCACTCACGTAGCCATGTGTTAAATCCAAGAAACTCGTTCTTACCGAAAGTTCAAATGCATAAACTTCATATTTCACGGTTACTTTCTTTGCTTTACCTTTGACAATTGACCAAGTATTTTTTGATTTTTTCGTGACTTTCAATTCATTTCCGCCTTCATCAAAAGCTTTAACAAGGTTAACATTCTTTGCAAATTCACGCACCAAATAAGATCCTGGTGCCCAAACTGGCATTTTAATATCCAACTGTTTATCCTTGAAATTGGACAACAACATTTCCACTTCAAAATAATGATTCTGAGGTTTGGGCATGGAAAGTTTATAGCTAATTTCTTGCGCTTGCAATGTTAAAACTACACTTAGCGCACTGATAAAAAGAAAAAATCGAATCATTGTTATATTATTTTAGTTTCAAAGATACGATTTGTCTGTTTAGGTTTATCTTTACAATAGAAAAGTACAGATTATGACCACAAAATATATCCTAATAGCAGCGTTTGGTTTATTTATCTCTTCATGTTCAAGTCCAGCAGATAAGACAGTTTCCACTGCTAGTGATGTCGATTCGCGCATTGAACAGTTGGAAAAGGAAAATGCTCAAAAAGATTCTATGATTAATGAATCATTGGCTTTTTTCAGTGAAATTCAGAGTAATTTATCGTCAATCGAATTGAAAAAAGATGAGATTCGAATTAAATCGACTGATTCTGAATTCACAGCAGACGATAAGACATGGATTTTAGAACAAATAAAACAAATCAATTTCTTACGTCAAGAAAACGCAAAAAAAGTAAAAGCGTTATCAGACCAATTGAAGAAAAGTGATTTAAAAATAAACCAATTGGATGCAATGGTGCAGGGATTATTACAAAGTATTCAGGAAAAGGAAGAGCAAATCAGCATTCTTGAAAATGATTTGGTGAGTTTAGATAAGGCCTATGCGCGTTTGTTCGATGCTTACCAAGAAAAAGCAGTACTAGTGGAAGAACTTACGGAGGAAATAAACACGGTTTATTATTCTTATGGAACCGAGGAAGAATTGGTGAAAAACAAGGTCATCGATCGTAAGAATGGCTTTATCGGCATTGGAAAAAGCATTAAGTTGATGGATAATTTCAATCAGAAATATTTTGCTAAAATTGATTTAACGGAAGAAAAAGAACTCTTTATTGAAGGTTCTGAGTTAAAATTCATCACCGATCACCCTTCTAGTTCGTATTCGTTGAGTCCGTCGGGGAAGAATACAAAAATTAAGATTAGTAATCCACGTGAGTTCTGGAAAGTTTCGAGGTATTTGGTTGTTGTTGTTGATTAGGCGAGGATGCTGTCCTCGATACATTCAGCTGAAGCTGAACACTCGGACAGCATTGCGACACACTCAACCGAAGCTGAACACTCGGACAGCATTATATTAAGTCGGAATCAAGGCCGACCGAGTGGCCGACGAAGGAGGCTGTATCGAGGGAGGCCCACCATTACTCAGTTATAAACGAAAATTCTTTAGTATTGATGACAGATTCAAAGAGATGTGGATAATACTTTTTCATTTCGCTGTTCATTAATTCGACGGGGACATCGTTGAATGTACCATAAAAATGAAGGTATTCCATGAATTGATGATCTTTTGAAAATTCTTGAAACATGGAATCTGTTTTTCCATCCCAATCGAGTGGTGCAACACCTGTAATACTGCAAATTCGCTTATCGAAGGCAGGAGTGCATTTAATCCATTTCCCTTCCAAGAAGAGTTCTACAAATCCATGAAAAACAATTTCGTTGCGCTTTAAATAGTGCGTTAATTTTTCGACACCGATGTGATTGACAACGATGGCGTATCCCAAACGCGATGGAATCCTAAACTTTCTTGCACAGGCTGCCAAAACAGTCGATTTTTCGACACACCACGCTCTTTTTTTGGATAAAACCGCCGAAGCTTGCAGTCCTTTGGGAGTTAAATTCAAATGATACGGATCATATAAAAAAGCATCGCGTACCAAGAAATAAAGTTGAATTGCAATATCTCTGGGTGATTTAGTTGAATCGATGTTTTCTGTGAAACGATCAAATGCTGGGTCATTAAAGTCAATAAGTTTTGTATCCTTTAGGAATTCATCCATTATGGGAAAATATTTCGATTATTTTTGTTGTACAATTTTAGTCAATTCATTGAAATGAATCAAACTGAAAATCAAGAAACCAAATTTAAAAGTCCAATTCCGATTTTACGGCGATTGCAGGGATTTATTTTTGGGGAAGATAGGCCCGACAATTTCACGCAATTCACATTTTACTTAAACCTCTTTTTCTGGTTTATTTTCTTGCTTTGGTCGGTCATTTCAGTCCTGACACTTTCCTTTCGCCATGTTGTTGAAAAACATAAAAAAATATCAATTGAAGAAATCATTTTTAATCGAGGTAAAGAGTTAGCATTTGAACCGAGCGACTTTTTGAATCATTTAATGACTACCTATACTCTATCGGTGATTTTATGGTTGGCCGTTTTTGTGGGACTTGTGCTACTTTGGCGAAAGAATAAGTTTTTCATTTACTTTTTAGGTGGTGGAGTTATTTTATACGTGAGCATGCTCATATTTTACATGAGTTACACATTTTTCGTGGAGGACACTACCCTATTTGATAAAATTGGATTGTTGGCGATGCTTTCTAGTTCGTTGATGTATCATTTTCTCTTGAAAAAAGAGTCACGCGATGGCACTATGAGTTTTTTTGGTGCTGATGAAGACGAAAAATAATGTTTTCTAACTTTTGTTCCGCTTCGCTTAAGACCAATTCAGCTTTTAAATAAATTTCCTCGCGCTCTGAGAGCATTTTTACAATCAAGGCAGCTAGTTCGTCATCGTTTAATTTTGAGATGAGGGGACGCTTTGATTTACCTTCTTTTAAGCGCAATAATAGCGTTGAAGGTTTAGTTTGTAAATAAACCGACGTTCCTTTTTGCGAGAGTAAATCCATTAGATTGTTATGGCATGGCAAACCGCCACCTGTTGCTACCACTGTCATTTCGTTTGCGTCTAGTTTTTCGATTACTTTCTTTTCCAAGGAACGAAAATAGCTTTCTCCTTTTGTTTCAAAAAGTTGACTAATGGTATGTCCTTCTTGTTCGGAAATCAATTTATCAGTATCGATAAAGGGGCAATTGAGCATTTTTGCCAATTTCTTTCCAGTACTGGTTTTACCAGCTCCCATAAATCCAATAAGGAAAATTATCTTCACGGGGCAAAGTAAGCGAAAATGTCTGATTTAAATCAAAAATATAGTATTTTGTATCGCTTAACATCCAATGAGTTAGCGGAACTAAGCGTTTTTTTTTGAAAAAAAACTACAATCCACTTGTTAAACAAAATAATACACATATCTTTGCACCCGCAATCGCGTTGAATGAAGGATTATCCTAAAATCATGCACTGCAAGATTCGGTAGCTCAGCTGGTAGAGCAATACACTTTTAATGTATGGGTCCTGGGTTCGAATCCCAGCCGGATCACTTACGGTCCCAGCGGGATCACAAGAAAGCCTCCTTTTTAAGGAGGCTTTTTTCATTTAGCCCCAAAACACACGGAATTTAATGCTTGACGACTTGACTTTGACAACAAACAAAATCAATCAAAAACAACCAATTTGTCAACATAG
>JAIOZF010000087.1 GCA_021740745.1 Crocinitomicaceae bacterium
TTATTTCTTTAAATCTTCCTAAGTCATTCTTTATATCGATTTCCTTCAGTTTGCCTTTGATTCCGACTTTAGAAAGACAATTCCAATCTTCCTGCAAATTAAAGAGTACAAAACGCCCGAAACCCAATTGTTCTTTGAGAATGAACTCGTAAATACGCATGAGTTGATCAACGCCTTGATTTAAATTTATGGCATTGGTTATTTCTAGCAAAGAATTAAGCTTGAAGTCTTTGAGCTTTAATTGATTTTCTAATTCTTTAACCAGTTTATCTGTCATTCTATAATTTATCAAGAATATCCGGCAATCTTCTTAATGCTGCCATTTCTCTAAATTTAGATTTAACCTCCGCACAAGGACTGCCAAAATAGGTTTTACCTCCTTCTAAATCTTTTGAAATACCAGATTGAGCCAAAATAATTGCTCCTTCCCCCAGTGTAACATCACTTGCACAACCAACTTGTCCCCATAAGGTCACTTTGTCCTCAATACGCACACAACCTGCTATTCCTACATTCGCCGCCATCAAACAATGTTTCCCAACAACTGTGTCGTGACCAATGTGGACTTGATTATCAATTTTAGTTCCTTCTCCTATGGTTGTCATACCAGAAACACCAGAATCAATTGTACACAAAGCACCTATTTCAACATTCTTGTGGATATGAACACCACCGCATGAATGCATTCGATCGAACCCAGTTGTTTTCTTTTTATAATAAAACGCATAATGTCCAATAACCGTATTTGGGCCAATGACTACATTATCTTCCAAAATCGAATCATCCATGATGCAAACCCCTGGATGTAATGTGACATTTTTACCAATTTTCACACGGTGACCAATAAACACATTAGGATAAATCAATGCACTTGAATCAATTTGACATTCTTCACCAATGGGAGTTGTTTGTGATTTGAAAGGTGAAAAATGACGAGTCAAGCGATTGTAATCATCAAAAGGCGCTTGTGAAATAATCAATGCTTTACCAGCAGGGCATTCAACCTCTTGATCAATCAATATGGTTGTTGCAGCGCAGTTTAGCGCTTTCTGGTAATATTTTGGATGATCCACAAATACCAGATCACCAGTTTCAACCATATGAATTTCATTGATACCGGTAACTAGATGGTTTTCATCACCCACGAAAGAACAATCAATTAATGCTGCTATTTCTTTAAGCGTTTGTGGATTCTTTAATTTCATGCTATTGTTTTTTGTAAAGTTACGCCGAAATCAGCCTAAAACAAAGCAAGTTGAAGCTACTTATCCTCCCAAATTTGTTAATTACCGTTACCGTTTGAATAGAATGAATATAAATACCAAATTCAAAAAATACTTAACAAAAGAAATAGTAGATTTAGGCTAATGGAACACGTCAAAATCAAAAGTCAACAAGCAATTAGGACCATTTACATAAGTATTTTTAGTAATACTTTTCTCGCATTGGTTAAAGGAATAGCCGGAGTGTTAGGCAATTCTTATGCTCTTATTGCCGATGCAATTGAATCAACGACAGACATTTTCAGTTCATTTCTTGTTTTATTTGGATTAAAATATTCAACCAAACCTGCAGATGAAAATCATCCCTATGGTCATGGTAAAGCTGAGCCATTGATAACTTTCGCCGTTGTAGGATTTCTATTAATTTCGGCAACAATCATATTTATCGAAAGCATTCATAACATTCAGAAACCGCACTCTACTCCTCATCCGTTCACCCTTTATGTTTTGGGAGCGATCATTCTCTTCAAAGAAATTTCTTATCGATATGTTCTTAAAAAAAGTAAAGAGACAAATTCAAGCTCTTTGAAAGCTGATGCCTGGCATCATAGAAGTGATGCTGTTACCTCTCTAATGGCTTTTATAGGTATTTCCATTGCCTTGTATTTTGGTAAAGGTTTTGAAACAGCAGACGATTGGGCAGCACTTTTAGCCTCATTATTTATTGTTTACAACGCTTTTTTAATTTTCAGACCAGCGCTAGGTGAAATAATGGATGAACATTTACATGATGACCTTATCGCCGACATTCGAAAAAGTGCTGCTTCCGTAAAGGGAGTAATTGATACAGAAAAATGTTTTGTCCGAAAAATGGGAATGGTATATATCGTAGATTTACATGTAATCGTTAATGGAAAACTTTCTGTTGTTGAAGGACATGAAATTGCACATTCGGTTAAAAGTCAGCTTCTGCGAGACCTACCTGATTTATCTGATATATTAGTCCACATTGAGCCAGATTTTGTTTGAAAAATATTTTTTTTTATTTAATAAAATGATTTCTGAATTAAGAGGCAAATCCTTCAATATGGTAGGAATCCAAAACTATATTACACCTGTTTTGAAAGACATATCAATTCGATTTGTTTTGTTGCGTTTAACATAAGAATAAATATAAAGAGTTATGTTTAGTTCAAAAGAATGACTAAAAGTTATCTTTTTTTGAACGTTTATTTTATATCAATGTAATAGTGTTTCAAACTACAAATTATGAAACGACTATTTATCATTTTTACCTTATTCTCGAGTTTGTCAACATCAGCACAAACAAAACTTATTGCTCATAAGAGTCATAGTGGAAAAACTAAAGCACTCTTTTCAAATCCAATTGGAGAATCAAATTTTGGAATGGCACCAGAGCGCTTTGTTCGCAATTCCAAGCTCGATAGTGTTATTCTCATTTCTGAAAAGGTTGCTATTATGGTGACTAGCGAACATTGTCATTCAGAGGGTTTTGATGGAAGAGATAAATCAAGATCGAATTTATGGAGTGCAGGAAAAGATACTGTTTATGAACATGAACTTTTTAATTCAAGCAAAAGTATTGATGAAATTCGCAAAACGTTGAAAGAAGATTACTTTTTTGCTAATCCAATTGAAACAGTTGTTTTTATCGGATTTGATGGAAATTACCCACTACCCAAAACAGAGCCAAAGGAAAAGATAAAGGTAAAAGAAATTAAAACTGACATTCAGCAAGATGAGTTTGAGGTAGAACCGAGAAGAAAAAAGGATTCGATCTTCTCCTTGTTTATTCTATCGCTATTATCAATGATATTTAGAAGTCCTTTTTAATACTCATTGATGGGAATTACACGTTTACTTATCAATCGTTGGTTTGCATTTTTTATACTAAGTGGAATGTTATTCATTCCATTTAGTTTTCAATTTTATTCCATTCAGCAATTTCTTTCAGAAAGCATCTTTGGCGGCTTGGTTAATTATGTTGCGGATTTAATAGGTATTGAATGGCGATTAAACGCCTTTTCTTCCGACTCAAAAAGACTAGTTATTCTTACTGTTTTGCTCTTGTTATTCAGTTTGATTCTTGCCTTCATCAGTAGATTGAAACAATTAAACAAACTTCAATGGCACAAAATAGAAAATGTGATTCCTTTGATTGCAAGCTACTATTTAGGATGGGTTCTACTAAAATATGGCCTTGACAAACTTTTTAAATGTCAATTCTATCTTCCAGAGCCCAATATTCTGTATTCTAGAGTTGGCGATTTAGACAAAGACATTCTTTTTTGGTCAACTATGGGTAGCTCTTATTCTTACAACATTTTTATGGGGATATCTGAAATTATTCCTGGAATATTTCTCTTCTTCGGTAAAACAAGAAAATTGGGATTATTGCTTGCACTTGGTGTTTTGCTGAATGTAGTTGCAATTAATTTCAGTTTTGACATCTCTGTTAAACTATTTTCTGGTTTTCTACTCTTCATTGCTTTCTATCTTATAGGACCTTTTGCCGTCAACTTATGGCGTTTTCTAAGTAATCAAAAGTTAGTATCAACGCAAAGCTCAATCGATACTTCCACCAAATCAACAAAGACATTCCATTGGGGTAATCTTGTCGTTGTTTCCATTATTCTGATTGAAAGCATGTTCGTTTACGTGAAAAATCAAAATTTTAATGATGATAAATTTGACCGATCGTTGTTTCACGGCGCTTATGAAGTAGAGCAATTCATTCAAGGGAAAGACACCTTAATAAGTGATAAAAACGTTCTTAAAAATCTTTTTTTTCACCGCGATTCCTACCTCATCTTTCAATTTAAAAATGAAGAGATGGTGGATTTTAAAATGGACATAGACCCCATTAAAAAAACGCTAACACTTTTTGATGACGAGCAAAACAAAAAGATATATTCAATTGAATATAATCAGCTCTCAAAAAAGATGAAATTGATTCACAAGGGAAAATATGACCGAGAAATCATTGATTGTACTCAAAAGGAATGGAAAAAAATGCCTTTAATACAACCTTTATTTCACTGGACGGTTGATTAAAAGGAAAGTAAATCAGACAATCCATTCTTAACTTTTGTAGCATTCGTTAACAACTCAGCTTCTAAAATTGAATTCAATGGGATAGCTGGCGTATCAATAGAACCAACGATTGAAACAGGCGCATCTAGAAACTTAAAATTATCTCGTTGAATTCTACCTGCCAAACCAAGCGTAAACGATGCCTCAACCGACTCTTCTGTAACAAGCATTACTTTTCCATGTTTTCTTGCAACATCATTTATCTTTTCATGATCGAGTGGATTCAAGGTACGTAAATCAACGATTTCAACCCTTCCATCAAACTCTTTTGATGCTTCCAACGCCCAATAAACGCCACGTCCATAAGTTATAATCACACATGAATCACCTTTGTTGATTGCCTCTTCATTCGCTTCCTGCACCACCCTTGCCTTACCGAAAGGAATGATATAATCCTCATCTGGTTCAATTGACATAGCTCCTTCAGTTCCAGGAATTTTCGACCAATAAAGACCTTTATGCTCCAACATAACAACTGGATTTGGATCATAAAACGCGGCTTTCATTAAACCTTTCAAATCTGCACCATTAGACGGATAAGCGATTTTAATTCCACGAATATTTGTCAATACAGATTCTACACTTGAAGAGTGATAAGGTCCACCAGAACCATAAGCTCCAATTGGAACACGTATTACACAACTAACTGGCCATTTACCATTAGATAAATAGTATGAGCGAGAAACTTCTGTAAATAGCTGATTTAATCCAGGCCAGATATAGTCAGCAAATTGAACTTCAACAAATGGCTTTAATCCAACAGCCGACATACCAACCGTTGAACCAATAATAAATGCTTCTTGAATTGGGGTATTAAATACACGATCATCTCCAAAAGTTTGCGCTAAAGTTGCTGCTTCTCTAAAAACACCACCTAATCGGCCGCCAACATCTTGTCCATAAAGCAAGGCTTCGGGATGTTTCGCCATTAACTCTCTAACTGCAAAGAGCGCAGAATCAACCATTACAGTCTTTTTCTTTCCTTTTGGTTCACGTTCTCCTTTTTCTTCTGTAATTGGTGTTGGAGCAAAAATAAAATCGGTAACAGATGTTGGATCTGGATCCTCTGCATTAAATGCTATCTCGTATTCGGCATCAACTAATTTGCGCGTATCTGCCTCAATATTAATAATATCAGCTTCTCCAATCCCATTTTCACGTAACAGATTCTTCAATTTCGGATATGGATCACGTGAAGCCGCCTCCTCTAAATCATCACGATACCATTCTTTACGAACTCCCGATGTATGATGACCTAATAGTGGAACTTTTGCATGTATGATGAACGGACGTCGTTCTTTTCTTACAATATCGAATACTTCTTGAACCGTTTCATACGATAATTGAAAATCACTTCCATCAATAGTTCGAACTTCAATTCCATTAAAACCTTGAGCATAAAAGGAAATATCTTGAGATCGAGTTTCATAGGCATTTGCGGATATATCCCAACCATTATCTTGAACCAAATAAACAATAGGATATTGCTTTAATGCAGCCATTTGAAGTGCTTCAGAAACTTCTCCTTCTGTGCAAGAGGCATCCCCTAACGAACACACAACAACTGGGTTCTCTCCTTGATAGTCTTCTGATAATCCTTGTTTCTCTTTGTACTGAATTCCCATAGCAACACCTGTTGTTGGGATAGCTTGCATGCCTGTTGCCGATGATTGATGTGGAATTTTAGGCATATCAGCTCTCTTCAAAGAGGGGTGAGAATAGTAAGTTCTTCCTCCTGAAAAAGGGTCATCTTTTTTGGCAAAAACTTGCAACATCAATTCAGAAGGTTTCATTCCGATACTTAACAAAATACTGTCATCACGGTAATATGGCGCCACCCAATCCTGCGGTTTTAACTGCATCCCAACGGCAATTTGAATTGCTTCATGTCCACGAGAAGTAGCATGTACATATTTTGCTGTCACCTCTTTATTTGCTTCGTATTTTTCTGCTAATGTTTTTGCAGTGCACATTAATGTGAATGCCTTCACGATGTTTTCTTTCGATAATTTATTCACTTTTTTTGCTGTTTTTGCGCCCGTACCTTCCATTTTCAGTATATCCTTATCATTCACAAATATAGTAAAAACGAATGCACACAGTCAACAAAAGAACCTGTTTTGATTGATTGTAAACAGAATGTATGTGCTATTTTTTTTATCAAACGTTTTCATACATTCTGTTAAAATTCAAATAAATGTATGGAAGGATTCCAAAATAATTCGACTCTTATTGAGTTAAAATGAAAAGATATCTTTGAAGGCATTCTATTTCTACTTTCGCGACAAAATGAACAAAAGCTTCTTTACTTCTGAGCACTTGAACACTTTCGAGTGCATTGTAATAGCCCTTCCTACTTGCATAATCACCTTTGATATTTGCAATTACGTATCCTGAACTCAATAAAATCAAGTTCATTAACAAACGAGAGGTTCTGCCGTTTCCATCAATAAAAGGATGAATGGTAACGAGTCTTTCGTGCATTTCTGCAGCTAATATTACAGGATGTAAAACACCTTTATTCAGTCTGTACCATTCAAAAAGTTCTTCCATTTGTTTCGGAACCAAAAATGGCTGCGGTGGCATATGTGAACTTCCTTTTATCATCACTTGTACGTTACGGTACTTCCCTGCGTAATCTGGCATAATACCACGCAAGATTAAGTTGTGAATAACCAGCAACTCACGTTCATTAATGGAAACTCTCCGTTTCATCAAATCCTTGATGTATTCAATTGCTTCATTATGATTTACAGCTTCAAGATGCTCGCGCATACTTTTACCCGAAATGGTTAAACCTTCATTCACAACTAAATCTGTTTCTTGTAAGGTCAAAGTATTTCCTTCTATTCTGTTACTCTCATAAGTATATTCGAGCTCCAGCGCTTCAGTTATACGGTAACTATCCAATTGGCGAATTTCATCTAGCTGAAACTTTAATTGGTCAATTTGAACTAATAAGGTGGTAATATCTGAAGAATAGTGAAAATCTTGACTCTTTTCATATGTTTCGATTTCTTCTTGAACTAATTGAAGAGCTTCACTTGCAAAAGGATGCTGATTTAGCTCATTAAGTATTTTAGTCTTAAGCCATAATATGCTGAGCTGATTATCTTCAATGTGTAATAAACGTTCTAACTTTTTGATTTGATCTTCAGTAGGAACGCGTTCTCCATTCTCAAATTTAGAAATCAATGCTTGATCAACTCCAACTAATTGAGCTAATTCACGCGATTTTAAACCAAGTGCTTTTCTACGAGCTATTAATAATTCTTTCATGACCAAATTATTCATGACAAATTTAGTCATATAATTCTGAATTAAAAAATAAAAGCGGAAATTTCTTCCCGCTTTCCGTAAACTTTAAACAGTTACTTATTATTCTCTAATACGTAAGTCAATACTTTTTCAATGAGATGCACTCTATCCTTTCCAGTAACGTTATGCTTGTGCATTGGATAAGGGAAAAAGTCCATTTGAATACCGAGGTCCACGAACTTTTTCACTAAAGCAAAATTGTGTTGCATCACAACTACGTCATCAACTGTACCGTGAATCAATAACAAATCTCCTTTTAAATTACCAGCATGCGTCATTAAACTTGCTTGCTCATATCCTTTTAAATTTTGTTCAGGTCGATCCATGTAGCGCTCTCCATACATGATTTCATAATATTTCCAGTCAGTAACAGGTCCACCAGCTACACCAACTTGAAATACTTCTGGATGACGCAACATTAATGAAGTTGTCATAAAACCACCAAATGACCAACCATGCACTGCTAATCTACTCGCATCAACATACGGTAAGGACTTCAAATAATCTACCCCACTTAGTTGGTCTTCCATCTCAACATTTCCTAATTGTCGGTGAATTTGAGATTCAAATGTAAACCCTCTTTCACCAGAACCTCTTCCATCCAGCGTATAAACCAAATAGCCTTGCTCTGCCATCCAGAACATCCATAAATTTGCACCATCTAACCAAGAATTAGTAACCATTTGTGCATGCGGACCACCATAAACATAAACCAAAACTGGATATTTTTTAGTTGGATCAAAATTACTTGGCTTAATCAAACGCGTATACAAGATTGAACCGTCTTTCCCTGTTAATGTTGAGATTTCAGAAGTTCCAATTTTATAATCTCCTAATTTATCTTTACTGGTAACTAGACCTTTTGCCATTTTCCCGTTTGATGTCCAAATCATTGAACTGAATGCTGTTGTGTGATTTGAAAAAGCATCCATATAATAGGCTCCATTTGTACACAAGCGAAATTCATGCGTTCCCTCATTTCGAGTTACTAGCGTTTGTTTTCCGGTCAAATCGACTGAGTACACCAAGGTGTTAGTTGCATTTTCGCCTGTAGCTGTGAAATAAATTAATTTCCCATCCTTCTTTGTATCAATGATGTCTTTCACTACAAATTTATTTTTAGTCAATTGCTTGATCAATTTCCCTGAAAAATCATAGTAATACAAATTATTGAAACCATCTCTTTCTGAAATCCAAATGAAGTTATTTGACTTTTTATTTGGGAAAAATGCAGGATGTTCTGGCTCTACCCACTTGTCATTTGTTTCTTCAAATAATGTTCTCACGAAAGCACCTGACTTCGCTTCATAGACATTCAACCACATGTGATTTTGGTCTCTATTTACTTCTGCAATTATAACAAATTGATTGTCGGGAGTGAAAGTAATATTGGTTAGATAATCGTCTGCTGCACCTTTTGGAGAAATGAAAACCGTTTGTTTCGTTGCCAAATGATAAATTCCAACTTTAGGGTTCTCAGATTTTTGTCCTGCCATTGGATATTTAATCGGCATCAATTCAGCGGGTGTTTGATTAATATCTACCAATGGATATTCATGCACATTTGATTCATTCTTTTGATAGAACGCAAGATGTTGACCATCATTTGACCAAAAAAGTCCGCCCGTAATACCAAATTCACTTCGTGCAATTGCTTGACCAGAAACGATATTTTTATCTGAGTTGTCTGTTACAATCAATTTCAACCCACTTGCAGTATTTACATAAACATTGTTTCCTTTCGTATAAGCAATATTTTGAGAACCATCGTGAAAAAGAGCATTTTCAGCCGCTTCATCTAACGAATAAATCTGCTTTCCTTTGTTTGTAACTGTATTGAACTCGTAATATTTAGTGCCGTCACTTAACACAAATTCATTTTCATTCTTCCAAGACAAACCATAAAAACTCGTTAACTCAGCTCCCAAAATTTCATTCACTCGCTGAATAGTATACCATTCTCTGTCTTTTGTTTCGGCAACTGAAGACTTGTATAAAATCTGATAATTTCGACTAACAAAAGAATAACAATCTGTGTTTGGAATCCATTCAAAACCATTGATTCGATCAGGACCAAATGTTCTGTATTGATTCATGACAGCGTCTTTCAATGTCAACTCTTTCTTTTGAGCACTCAATCCTGTAGATACTATAAATGCTCCGATAAATAAAATGTACTTTACCATAAATATTAGTGATTCGTTTTCTTTTAATTTAATCTCGCTTAATCAATTTATTGAAAAAGTTCTCGACGGGTCTACCCGCTTCATAACAATTCAATATCAATTGATCTAATTTTTCATCTAAAACCATTTCTGGCTCAAATTGAGTGTAAAAATACCATTGTTTATTGAAAATCAAGGGCTCTTTTTCCGCTGCTTCTTTCAATTCTTTCGGTATAATCTTATTCTTCTCACCCAGAATATTTCCAAACACATTCTTAAAAACTGGATTGTTATAGGCTTTTTGGAATGCTGGAATATCAGCTGCGATACCTTCTCGAACAGTTAGTAAGTCGTCCTTATCAATTTCATAGACCCCACCATAAACGCGCACGTGTTCTGGACCAAACTCAAAATAGACTCCATTCACCGCCTTGCTCTTTTTCCCATTTGATGCTACAACCGCTGAAACCATCAGTTTATAAGGACTTTTTTCTTTAGAAAATCGTATATCTCGATTAATTCGAAAGATGCAATCTTTTGCCTCTAACTCCTTAAATGAACTGTCCTTTTTTGCAATTTCATTTATAACATGTTGTACAAACGACTTAAAAGGTTCCTTTACATTGTTTTCATATCGTTTACGATTCAAGTCAAACCAATCTTTGTTATTGTTTGGTGCTAAATCAATAAAAAATTGAAGAAAGTCAGGATTAAAAAATGCCATAAAAATGATTTTAGTCAAAAATAGGGAAACTCTTTCAATTGACTATTGAGAATTGTCAATTACTAAATATCTTTACCTTTGTTAAAAAACAGAAGTATTATGAAGCACGTTTCTCTTGCAAGTATTGAAAAAGCAATTAAAAAAGTTGACAATTTAGATGATGATGGTTTAGAAAAATTTTCTGAAACATGTGCGCTATCTCAAGAGGTGCTTTTAGGTTATGTCATGTCAGCAGCCATTGAATACAACAATGAGAAACTTGAAGGACTTTTAATTTATTATTTCTGCTTAATATCCGAATGCTTCAATCAAGAACAAATTCGCACGAGAGCAGTGACCGAAGACGATATCGATCAATTCGAAGAGCCTTATTTCGATATGCTGGATGCGTATTTTGAAAATGAAAACGATGATGTGCTGGAAGAGTTCTGCGATCAACCACATTTGACGCAATTCATGGCGATGGAAATATCGACTGAAGATGACGACGGTACAACATTGGATGATGAAACTGCAACTCAATTATTCATTGTGACATTGGCGATGATTACTTTAATGAATAGAGCCATCGAAGAATAAATAGTGATTAGGATAAAACTTAATGTCTTAATGTCTTAATGTCTTAATGTCTTAATGTCTTAATGTCTTAATGTCTTAATGTCTTAATGTCTTAATGTCTTAATGTCTTAATGTCTTAATGTCTTAATGTCTTAATGTCTTAATGTC
>JAIOZF010000088.1 GCA_021740745.1 Crocinitomicaceae bacterium
CACGGAAAAACGGAGAACACAGAAAAAAAATAATCTCAGTGCTCTTCTCGGTGGCTCAGTGGTGAAATTGAACCACGGAAAAACGGAGAACACAGAAAAAAAATAATCTCAGTGCTCTCGGTGGCTCAGTGGTGAAATTAAACCACGGAAAAACGGAGAACACAGAAAAAAAATAATCTCAGTGCTCTCGGTGGATCAGTGGTGAAAATTATCCACACTGCCTCCCTACAAATTCTTAATCCCAAGTTGCTCTATCGTTGGTAATGTCTCGTAATGAATTTCGATGGAATGTTCGCCTGGCAATAGATCAATGAAATTGTCTTCAAAACGAACACCGAGGATATTTGAATACAACCAACACGAACGCGCATAATGCTTGTTTTTGATGATAACCGTCGCAGTCTTTTTGATAGGATCAACATTGATGATACTGAGTTTAAAATCACTTGAAGTAGCCTTTGTGTATGAATGCGGCAATTCAGAGAACGTACGTTTCTTGGTCACTCCTGCCCCATTTTTCCATTCGAACTGAACTACTAAGTTTTTATTAGGATAGTACTCACGAATACATTCAAAATTGATCAATTGCTTATCAACCCCCTTCACGGCTAAATTCGTTTCAACCGACTCAAATTCGTGACCTTTCAAGTCGAATATTTTGAAGGTCAAATCGGTTTGAACAGTATCAACTTGATCGGAAATCAAATAATACTCAAATTGATGTACGGCAGTCTCCTTGCGCAGAATAGCAATGTTCTCGTAATCTTTTCGGACCTCGTGCTGCAATGCTTTCCAGTTGCCATAATAATCGATACTCGACCAAGATGGTGCTGGCCAGCAATCGTTCACCTGCCAATACAAGGTCCCCATGCAACGCGGCGCATCCAAACGGTGACCTGTAACAGCCATACTAACCGCAGTTGCCTGTGTTAATTGCGAATAATAAACGAAATCTTCAAAGGTCGCTGGATTCCCATAAAGCAATTTAGCATGCTTCAAAATCATTCCATTGCCGACATAACTTTTTTGGTGGTGCTTCATCACGTCAGACATGACATCCCACTCACTCTTTTCAGAAAAACGCAATAAGGTTGAATATTCTGGGAAACTTTGGAATCCGTATTCAGCATTGAAACGACCAATTTTCTTAGCGAAATCGCTCATTGGATCTTTTCCGTGCCATACTCCCCAATAATGCTGTGAACCGTGATTGTAGTATTCATCTTTCCCCCAATTGCTCAACGGAGAAGTATGAATGTAAGGCAGACTTGTATACTCAGCAACAGAAGATGGTAATAGTTTTTTGAACAAACGATCGTATGATTCTTCAATTTCTTTTGCGTCTTTACCGTACAAATTGTATTTCACTTGAAATCCCCAATTCTTCCAAGCAATGTCCACTTCGTTATTTCCATTGAACAACACAACGCTTGGATGTGCCGCAATACGTGGGATTTGGTAAGCAACTTCTTCTTTTACATTTTGAAGAAAATCAGGATCACCAGGATACATCGCACAAGCGAACATGAAATCCTGCCACACCATGATTCCCAATTCATCGCATGCATTAAAAAATGCTTCATCTGGATAATAACCTCCACCCCAAACGCGCACCATGTTGAAATTGCTTTTCACCATCTGCTCAACCATCGTGCGCAAATCTTGGTCTGTCACGCGTGAGGTAAAAATATCTTGTGGAATGTAATCGCCTCCTTTACAGAAAATCGGACGATCATTTACCTTGATGACATAACTTGTTCCCCATTGATCACTTTCCATCACCAATTCGCTTTTTCGAACCCCAAAACGAACTGATTTTTTATCAATTAAGACATTATCAGCAGTGTAAATCTCCCATTCATCGTTGTATAGAAATGCTTCTCCTTGACCTTGTGGCCACCATAATTTGGGATTGGTAATTTCAACTTCTCGTTCCAACTTAAATCCACCTTCTTCCATCACCACATCGCCGAAAAGTTTGCTTTTCCAAACGGCATTTTTGGGACAAGCCTTTTCAAACATGATCTCCATTTTTAGCTGGGCCGTTGTATCAGCAATTGCTAGAGTGGAAACTGTTGAATTGGTAATTCTAGGATGAGAATAACAGCGAAGGCTTACAGGCTTTAGAAAACCAACCGTATTCATGCGCATTGACCAATCCCAACCAAATTGAAACTGTGGTTTACGTGTGTAAGGAGCAATGGCAACTGGATTTACATCATTCGGAGCAGGAAGGTGATAACTTGCTTTTTGATACGCTTCTTTGTGGTATAAAACCGGTGGATAAAACACTACTTCAATACGATTCTCTCCAGCAATCACTTTATCCTTCACATCAAAATGATAGGGACGAAAAGCATTCTGTGCAAAACCAATTAATTGTTTGTTTAAAAAGATTTCAGCATAGGTATCGATTCCTGGAAAATCCAATTCGATAAATTCCATGTTTAAATCAGTTGGCATTAGTTCAAACGTAGTTGAAAAACCCCATGTTTGTTCTTCAATCCAACCAAATAGATTCTCATTCTTACCGTAAAAAGGATCAGGTAATTCACCTGCCGCAATTAATTTTTCTTGCACAGAACCATGTGTCCCAGCGTCCACATTCTTCAAGGTCTTAGGGTTCGTGAAGGACCAATCCAACACGATATTTCTCTGCGCAACCAAATCCGTAGCCATAAGCAAAAGAAGAATAAGTACTATTTTCATTATTGTTTTTTTTTGTTTTTATTTTCTCACTCCTACCTCGATACATTTGCTGCCGCAAACACTCGGTCGTCATTTCGATCATCACCGCTGACCGAGTGGCAGCGCTAGCTGGCGTATCGAGGGCAGCACATTCTCACTCCTAGCTCGATACATTTGCTGCCGCAAACACTCGGTCGTCGTTTCGATAATTACCGCTGACCGAGTGGCAGCGCTAGCTGGCGTATCGAGGGCAGCACCTACCAAGATCTATTAAACTCCGCATCCACCATTTTCTCCGCTTTCGCAGTCTTCAATGCATAATTAAATCCATTGTAAACCGAATAAGAACCAACGTTACCTTTTTTATCGATTGCCAAGAAGCAGCATTGTAAATTGGTTAAATCCGTGTGTTTCGACAAAATACGATCCACTGCCATTTTACAGGCTTCCTGCGGTGTGAATCCTTGTCGCATTAATTCTACAACTGTGTGACTTCCTGCGATACGAATGATTGCTTCTCCCAATCCAGTCGCTACCGCTCCACCAATTTCATTATCAACAAACAAACCTGCACCAATAATAGGCGAATCACCTACTCGACCATGCATTTTGTATGCCCAACCACTCGTTGTGCACGCGCCACTAATGTTTCCAAATTTATCCATCGCCAACATTCCGATGGTATCGTGATTCTCGTGATTAATTTCTGGTTTCGTGTATTCGTCTTTATGCTCTTTACGCCATTTTTTCCATTCCGCTTTCACTTCTGGAATGGGTGTTTTAATGGTTTCAAATCCACGATCCAAGGCAAATTTCTTCGCACCAGCTCCAACAATCATAACGTGGAGTGTTGTGTCCATAACGGCTCTTGCAACTGAAATCGGATGTGCAATTCCTTCTAAAAATGCAACCGAACCACAGCGCGATTTTTCGTCCATGATACATGCGTCTAAGGTTACGTGACCATCACGGTCTGGCATTCCACCAATTCCAACACTTCTATTCGTTAAATCAGATTCGGTAACCATCACTCCTTTTTCGACAGCATCAATTGATTTTCCGCCATTTTGAAGGACCTCCCATGCGCCAGCATTTGCTGCTATTCCGTGATTCCAAGTCGAAATAACGATTGGAGAAAAAACAGTTTCCCCCGTTTCTACGCTTGAATAATCACTTAAAATTTCACCTGCTTTTGCTGGCCGAAATAAACTCAAGGCTGCTCCAGCCAATCCTAGTTTAAAAAAAGTTCTTCGCTGAAGTGCTGCCATTTCTTAGTTATTTGCTTGTTCTTTTGATAACCATGCCTGATAAATCTTAGCATATCGTTCATGATCACTATAATCTACTGCGAAATCGTGGTAACCCGAATAATCAGGTTTTGCCATCATGAAAATAAATTTGTTATTGTCGCGATTCAACACAGCATCCACAACTCCCGACGGAGGAATACAGATTGGTCCAGGAGGAAGTCCATTGATTTTATAGGTATTGTATTCGCAATCAATGTCACGGTGAACATACAACAAACGCTGTACACCATCCAATTCATCTCCCCAACAGTATTTAAACGTTGGATCTGACTGTAATTTTATTCCTTGTTTGATTCTATTCAAGTATAATCCTGCAATAATCGGCCATTCGTCAGCTCGTCGTGATTGTTCGGAATAAACAATACTTGCCAATGCAACTGCTTGCGAAGGTGATTTCAAACCAATTTCTTTCAATTTAGTTTTACGTGCTGGTGTCCAAAAATTCTTAAACTCTGTCGCCATGCGATCTACAAATTGCTTTTCATCTGTATCGTAGTACATTTTGTACGTATTTGGCAAGAACATCGCGGGTATTTGCTCTTTCGTGAATCCATATTTATTCAAAGTTTGTGAATTTGTCAAATAAGCCACCAAAACGGCACTGTCCATCATAACATTCGCACTTGCTTTTCCAGCCATTTGAAAGATATCGCGACAATTAGCGAAGGTTACAGTGACTTCTGCCTCACCATTTCCGTTTCCGGCTGCGTTTAGCTTAAAGCCATTCAACAACGTACGGTATTGCGTACCTGGTTCTATTATATATTTACCTAAAGCGATGTTTTCTTTTGTCAATTCTTTGTATTCACCAACTTTAATGAAAGCATTCGTATTTGATATTACGCCTTCCTTTTTCAATGCTTCAGCCAGTTCTTCCAAACTTAGCGACTTGTCAATGAAGAAATTCACTTGCGCTGAGTTGTCAGACTGCGTGCGACTGCTCAAATACAAACTAATTTTTGGGAACGCTAAAACGCCACCAATTACCACAATTGCCAATGCAATCCAAATTACTTTTTTAGACATAATTGTAAACTTATTTCATCAATTCTTTCTCCTTTGTGTAAAAACCATTCTTTGCGGACACCTGTTCGTTCAAATCCACATTTTTCGAAGAGTTTTACACTTTCCATGTTATCTGCTTGAATGGAACAATACAAATTGTGCAAGGCCAAAATTACCCGCGCATATTCGATCATTAACTCCAAACTTTCAGATGCATATCCTTTGTGTCGATCAGCTTTGTCGCCAATCAATATTCCAACAGCTGCCTTTCCATGACGGAAATCAGCATCGTATAAATCTATTGCTCCAACGGCTTCTTTGCTTTCATTCAAACAAATAATTAAGCGCAATTGTCCCGTAGAACGAATGTGTTGTTGCTGTTCGATTAATTGCAAAATGGCGTGCATCGAAAAAGGAACCTCAGTATCTGTGACTTTCCAATGAGCAGGATTATTTTCCCACACCATCAATTTCGTTGCGTCAGCTGGCTCAACCGGTCTAAGAAATACTGTTTTTCCTTTTAGCATCGTTTAATTTTTGCAAACGCTCATTTATTGCGTCCATCGAATATTCTGGCAAGCCTTTATAATCTGATTTCAAATGTAAACCAAAAATAGAATTGAGCAAGTCCTCATCTGAAAGGAAACGCAAGAAAGTACTCAGTTGTTTAACATCTTTTGGATTTTCAAAAATTTCAAGCAGTGGAGTCAAGCAGGTTGCTTCATTCGCTTGAGCCTTTGAATAGTTCGAATAGGTCTCAAAAACAGTTGCGTGTGTAATGATTTTATTCACTTCAATTAAAAGAAAAGGAATTTTCTTTTTTTCAATGAGCGCGGCTGTTTTATCAATCGGCAAATTCAAATCTGTTCCCTTTGCTTTTAAACTGAAATATTTCTCGTTAACTGAGCAACCAATGTGCGGTGGAATTTTATCCGCGTGCCAAATCCATAAATACAAGTGATTCGGATTTAGTTTTGTAAAATCAAGCTGTTCGCAGTGTTGAACGATCATTCTAGCATTCAATTTCTCCGTTAAAAACGAAAACTGCTGGACCAATTAATTGAATTCGGTCGAAGGCACCTACTTCGTTTCGAGTGAAAGCTACTTTCAAATCGCCCCCTTTCACGTGAACATCAACAGTGTGACTTCCAATTAAATTTTCTATTGCTCCATAAACGAGAGCAGCTGCTGTTGCACCTGTCCCACAAGAAAGTGTTTCATCTTCTACGCCACGCTCATAGGTTAACAAACGAATGGCATTCATTCCTTCAATTTCCATTGCATTCACGTTAATTCCTTCCTTCTTAAAGGTATCAGAATAGCGAATCAATTTCCCTAATTCTACAATATTTATAGTAGATAAATCTTCCACGCATGAAACGAAGTGTGGAGAACCTGTATCCAAAATGGCATTCTTCTCATGCAATTCGATGTGTTTCACCGCTTGCATTTCCAAGTAAACTAAATCGTCTTTTTTCTCCGCCTTGTGTTTTCCATCAATTGCCCAAAATTGAAGTTTGGCAACATCAATCCCCAAGGTTTCGGCAAAAGCAACACTACAACGTGCTCCATTTCCACAAAAACTTTTCGATCCATCTGAATTGTAATAATCAACCTCAAAAGCGAAATTTTGAACCGCATTCAATTTGATTAAACCATCCGCTCCAATACCAAATCTTCTGTCACACAAGAACTTAATCTGATCAATAGATAAATCATTGTATTTCCCATCTAAATTGTCCAGCATGATAAAATCATTGCCTGTACCTTGATATTTTGAGAAGACTAAATGCATGGAAGTAACTTTCTGCAAATGTATCGTTTTTAGTCAGAAATTTATCAATTGAGCTTAACATTCTTTAACACGTTAAGTACAACAAATAAAGAGATAATCGTGTTAATTCGTAGTTGCAAACTTTAATTTATGAACATGAAAAACAACATTAAAACCCTTGGTCTTGGTCTGATCGGCGGGCTCCTTCCATTTGGAGCGTATTTGCTGTTAAATGGTCATTCCGAATTGAATTTATCAGATCAAGTAATTGACGGAAACAGATTTAACAACGCACGTGCGGTAAACATGGATGGTGGAGCTAACCTTCCTAACTTCATAGACGCCTCGGAAAATTCACTCAACTCTGTTGTACACGTAACAACCAAAGTAGTTAAAACACAATTTCAACGCGACCCTTTTCAGGAGTTCTTTTATGGTCCCGGAGCTGGAGGTCGCGAATTTAAACAATACGGATCTGGTTCAGGTTCAGGAGTAATTGTTTCATCTGAAGGATACATTGTCACCAATAATCACGTGATTGATGAAGCAAGCGAGATTGAAGTTACGTTAAATGATAATTCAAAATATACCGCAAAGATTGTAGGTTCAGATCCATCGACGGACATCGCCGTTTTAAAAATTGAAGGAAAAGGATTCACACCAATTTCTATCGGGAATAGTGATGATCTTCGCATTGGCGAATGGGTATTGGCTGTCGGAAATCCTTTCAATTTAACATCTACCGTCACTGCAGGAATTGTTTCAGCAAAGGCTCGTAACATAAATTTATTGTCAGACCGCGCAAATAGTTCTGTCGTTCCGATTGAATCCTTTATTCAAACAGATGCAGCTGTGAATCCAGGCAACAGTGGTGGAGCTTTGGTGAACACAAAAGGTGAATTGGTAGGAATCAACACAGCGATTGCTTCTCAAACGGGAAGCTATTCAGGTTATTCGTTTGCCGTTCCAGTGAATTTGGTACAAAAAGTCATGCGCGACTTAATTGATTACGGTGTCGTACAACGTGGTTACTTAGGTGTTGTAATTGCGGACATCAATCAAGAATTAAAGGAAAAAGAAAAACTTCCGAACTTGAAAGGTGTATTTATTTCTTCTGTAACCGAAGATGGTTCCGCCGACAAAGCAGGTGTAAAAGGTGGAGACGTTGTGTTGAAAATCGGAAGCAAAGAAGTCAATTCAGTGGCTGAGTTGCAAGAAGAGATCGGTAAGCGTCGCCCTGGAGACAAAGTGATGGTAACGTTACGCCGAAAAGGTGGTGAGGAGGAGATTGTTGACTTGGTTTTGCGCAACAAGGATGGTGAAACGAGTTTAGTTCCGAAGGAAGAAATTCAAAAAAATGTCGCGCTTGGTGCAACATTTCAAGAACTTTCAAGTAAAGAGAAAAAAGAGCTCAATGTGTTAAGTGGTGTTAAGATACAATCGTTGACAGCAGGAAAATTAAAATCACTCGGTTTACAGGAGGGAATGGTAATTACCAAAATCAACAATGAGGCAGTGGAAACCGTTGAACAGTTGACTTCTAAATTAAATAAAAAGAACAGTGGGGTGCTACTTGAAGTACTAACCGAAAGCGGTAAAAAAGAATATGTTGGATTTGGTTTGTAAAAAATCTATTTAGGCATGCTTTTTGACGGTGCGGCGTATTAAAAAATTGTAAAGATTTATTTGGAAAACAGTTTTTTTTCGTTGTACCTTTGTATCCGTTTTCAAAACATATTACATTCAAAAACAGGGGGAATAGCAGAGGATGAGACAGCTCAAAATTACCAAGTCGATTACAAATCGCGAAAGTCAATCACTTGACAAGTATTTACAAGACATCGGCAAAGAGGAGCTGATTACTGCAGAACAAGAGGTAGAATTAGCTAGAAAAATTAGAAACGGAGATCAACAAGCTTTAGAGAAATTAACAAGAGCGAATTTACGTTTCGTTGTATCCGTTGCAAAGCAATATCAAAATCAAGGTCTTACCCTACCCGATTTAATTAATGAAGGGAATTTAGGATTGATTAAAGCAGCACAAAAATTTGATGAGACACGTGGTTTCAAATTCATTTCATACGCTGTATGGTGGATTCGTCAATCGATCCTTCAAGCGTTAGCTGAACAAGCACGTATCGTACGTTTACCTTTAAACCAAGTTGGTTCATTAAATAAAATCAACAAGGCATTCTCTCGTTTAGAGCAAGAATTTGAGCGTCCACCTTCAGCTGAAGAATTAGCAGAAGCATTGGAAGTTCCAGAAGATAAGATTAAAGAAAGTTTAAATGTTTCTGGTCGTCACGTATCAATGGATGCACCTCTATCTACATCTGAAGATGGTGGTACATTGATGGACGTAATGGCAAACAGCGATTCTCCGAAAGCTGATCACGCCTTAATGGCTGAATCATTGCAGAAAGAAATCGAGCGTTCTTTAAGTACATTGACAGACAAGGAAAGAGAAATCATCCGTTTGTTCTTTGGAATTGGAATGAACCATGGTTTAACGTTAGAAGAGATTGGTGCAAAGTTTAATTTGACACGCGAACGTGTGCGACAAATTAAAGAAAAGGCTATTCGCCGACTTCGACATACTTCGAGAAACAAATTGCTCAAAGCATACTTGGGCTAAAATAAAAAAAGGCTTTCTACTTACGTGGGAAGCCTTTTTTGCTTTATACAATTCTGTAAATTAATTATCATTAACATATCTTAAAACAAACAAATGGAAGCTGCATTAGGTTACGAAAAAGAACTTAAATCACACGTAGAGAGAGAACGTGCTGCTGTAAAATTATCAAGTAAAGTAGGCGAATTACTTTATGACAAAGGGATTGAATTGGTTTTATTCCGCAATCACTTAACAGATGTTACGATCTCAGAAATTTTGAACCTACATGAGTATGCGCGCAACGTGGTTAACAAACCTATTGACGTATTCACCTCATCAGAATTAGCTGAAGAGATTTCAAAAATGGACCTTGCCCCTTCTAAATTAGATATTGGAAAATTATCAAGTGAATGGTTAGCTGAACATGCAAACTTTTCTTCAAAAGCAGAATTCCTTCAACAAAAACTAGGTGGATTCCAAACAGCTGGAAATAATGCCATCGAACCGCGTGATGTAGTATTGTATGGTTTCGGTCGAATTGGTCGTTTGGCTGCGCGTGAATTAATCAAACAAGCTGGTAAAGGACAACAATTACGTTTACGTGCAATCGTTACGCGTGGTTCTTCTGATGCAGATATCATTAAACGTGCTTCATTGTTAAGAAATGATTCTGTTCATGGAGCTTTTAAAGGATCAGTTATCGAAGATTTAGAAAATAAATCATTGAACATCAACGGACAAATCGTTCGAATGATTGATGCAAAGAATCCAGAAGACATCGATTATACTGCATTTGGAATCAACAATGCGTTGATTATTGACAATACAGGTGTTTTCACAAATCGTGAAGCGTTGTCAAGACATTTACAAGCGAAGGGTGCATCGAAAGTAATTTTAACTGCACCAGGAAAAGAAATTCCAAATATCGTCTACGGTATCAACCAAGGAACCTTGGATATTGAGAATGAAAATATTTTCTCTGCTGCTTCTTGTACAACAAATGCTATTTCACCGATTTTAAAAGTCGTTAATGACAAATATGGTGTCGTGAAAGGTCACATCGAGACGGTACACGCTTACACGAATGACCAAAACTTGTTGGACAATATGCACAACAAACCAAGAAGAGGTCGTGCGGCAGCGGTAAACATGGTCATTACATCTACAGGTGCTGGTGCGGCTGTAACGAAAGTAATTCCAGATTTGAAGGATAAATTAACTGCAAATGCAGTTCGTGTACCTACTCCAAATGGTTCATTGGCAATTTTAAGTCTTGAATTGAATGGAAAAACATCCGTTGAAGAAATCAATGCTTTGGTAAGAGATGCTGCTTTAAATGGTGAATTAGTAAATCAAATTTTCTACTCATTGGATCCTGAATTGGTTTCAAGTGATATCATCGGAAATACATGTTGTTCAGTATTCGATTCACATGCCTCAATCGTTTCAATCGATGGTAAAAATGTTGTATTGTATGCATGGTATGATAATGAATTTGGATATACAAAACAAGTGATTCGTTTAGCGAAGCATGTTGCGAAAGTACAACGTAAGATTTACTATTAATCTTCAACTCATAGTCTTGAAAAAGGCTTCCATTCATTTGGAAGCCTTTTTTTGTGACCTAAAAAAAGGCAGCCCCTTTTGGAG
>JAIOZF010000012.1 GCA_021740745.1 Crocinitomicaceae bacterium
GCAACTGGTCCGCAAGGAGCGACAGGTCCTCAAGGAACAACAGGATTAACAGGCGCACAAGGAATTCAAGGTTTACCAGGAACTGATGGCGCAGTTGGTGCTGCCGGTCCAACAGGTCCACAAGGAGCAACAGGCGCTCAAGGAATTCAGGGTTTGACTGGAACTAACGGAGCAGTTGGAACTGCCGGTCCAACAGGACCACAAGGAGCAACAGGCCCAGCAGGACAAGGTGGTGTTACAACAGCTGGATCAGGAATAAGTGTAATAGGTACTGGTACTGTTGCCAGTCCCTATGTTGTTAGTGCAACAAAACCTTGCGGTTTATCTATTGGCCAAACCTACCAAGGCGGCATTATCTTTTATTTAGATGCTTCAGGCTGTCATGGATTAATTAGTGCACCAACAGACCAAAGCACAGCGGCGGCATGGTATAATGGCAGCTATTTAGATACAAGAGCTTATGGAAGCGGGTTGTTTGAGGGAAAATATAACTCTGATATGATTCAATTTTCACAAGGTGGTACAACCTCGGCTGAAGCAATTTGCGGTAATTTAACTATTGGATTATATAGTGATTGGTATTTGCCTTCCATATATGAATTAAATTTAATGTATCAAAATATAGGACAGGGAAATTCTTTAGGCTTAGGAAATGTAGGTGGTTTTGCTAATGATCGCTATTGGAGTTCTACTGAAAATTATCAAAACGTAGCGTGGTTCCACATTTTCACTTCTGGTGCATCGGGTCGCGCCGCTAAGTTACTCACGTACTATGTTCGTGCAGTTCGGTCTTTCTAACCATGACTTCACTCGCACTGAGCTGGACTCCCCTGAGTTTATCGAAGGGTCGAAGTGTTTATCTCCCGATAGCTATCGGGATTATCCATTTAACTATTTTTTAATATGTAGTGCACGCCCTCCATATTTCTTTTCAAAAAACACTAATAAAGTAGTATTTACAAGCATAATTTACCGAAGTACTTTTGGATATGTATTTTAGACCGCAGACTTAAAAATTAAGCTTATTTTGTGTTAGAATTAAATTATACATGTTAAAATTTTCAGTTTTCTTTTTTTGTCTTATTGTACATCTGACATATGTGTTTGGACAAAATACATTGATTGAAAAGGATTATATCGTCAAATATGAATTTTTAACCACAGAAGATGGTTTGCCATCACGTGATATTTATTGCGTGGCTGAAGATAAAAAAGGATTTATTTGGTTTGGTTCAAAAAATGGATTGTGTCGCTTTGATGGTAAAAATTACAAATATTTCACTACAAAGGATGGCTTACAATCAAATATTGTGGTGAATTTATACGTGGACAATCAAAATCGGATTTTTATTGCCTACGGAGACAAATGGACGCTTGATTACATCAACAATGATTACGGCCTGTTGGATGCGAATACATTTGAAGTGAATTCGTACAACAACTTTTTCCGAACAAAATCTAAACCCAAACTTCCTTCTCATTTTTTGAAGAACCACCTAGATACAAAATATGCGAGTTCTTCAATTAAGCCAATCATTTCCTTGTTTAAAAGTCATGGTATAAAAATAGAAAACATAGAACATGAGAAAATTTTTTCATTTGAAAGGAAGAATACTATTGTAAAATCAGAGAAAGGTATTTTCTACATTGAAAACAATAGAATTTACAAAATACTTGAAAATACTTTTTTTGGGAGCGATGCAAATTATCGAATATGGCATTTTTTAAAGGATACGAGAGGGAATTTGTGGGTATGTACGCAAAAAGGTGTTTACAAAATAAGTGTTAAGCCAAATTATTTTCAAACTTTTTTCACACTTGACCAACAAACGCAGGTGAAATATCCTCAGGTAAGAGGAATTTATGTCGCAAATATGCGTGAATCAAAAACGATTCACGCGAACATATTTTCCTACAGTTTTCAGAGCGGAAGTCATTCCGGATTGATTCAGATTTTCTATTTGGGCTGGGGAATAACCGGGTGGAAAGATCATTTCTATATATCGGATTCCAACAATATCTATATTTTTAAATCCAACACCTTAAGCCTGATTAAAAAAGTTCCATTTCCAGATAACAGGCCTGGTTCTGTAAATTGTATGTTTCAAAAGGATGCATCTTCCCTTATTCTCGGAAGAAGTGCAGATATCCTATTATTTGACATAAAAAATAATCGTTATAATTCTATTTCATACAAGTCTTTGAATTTGCCAAAAGTTAAAAATGTGTACCGTATTTTTAATAGTTCAAAAGGGATACTCGCACAAGCTGAAAATGGACTTTTTCTGATTCAAAACCAACAAATTGTAGATTATTTTGGCCCCTTGGCAAAAGATAAAAATAAGTACCTACCTATTGAGTATTTGCTCGATGCGCATGAAGATAAAAATCATGATTTATGGATTGCGACCAATGGACAAGGACTTTTCAAATGGGAGTGGAATAAGCCGTATGGTAAGGCGAAAATAGAAAATTACACGAACGAAAAGGGATTGCCAAGTATGGTTCTTTATCGAATTGAAGAGGATGAAAACAATCATCTCTGGATTGGTTCTGATGATGGTTTAATTCGTTTTTATAAATCGAATGGAGAATCCGATTTATTCACAATAAAAGATGGTTTGTCGAATGATGAATTTAATCGTGGGTCCTCTTTTAAGGCATTGGATGGCTTTCTGTATTTTGGTGGAATCAATGGAGTCAATGGTTTTAATCCCAATGAAATTCCCACAAGAACGTACAAAGAGGTTCCTTTGCATTTGATTTCTTTAATCAAATATTCTGCTGAGGGAGAGCAAGACGAATTAATTTCTTTTTTAAATAATCGTCGAATTGAATTCAATAATTCAGATAAATTATTAAAAATCGATTTCACCTTATTGGACTATTCAGCACAAAGGAAAAAATATGCCTATAGAATAAAAGGAGTTCAAAATAGTTGGATTTCAGTGACAAATGGAAGTATTTCGCTTGGTGAGCTTCCTTTTGGGGAATATACAATCGAAATTAAGGCACAAATAGAAAACGAAAGTTGGCAAAAACACATTCTTGAGATCCCAATTTTAGTAATTCCGCCATTTTATTTAACAACTTGGTTTATTTTAATGTCAATTGGGATTTTTATCCTCTTGATTTTTGGAATATTTTGGTTCCGCAGTAAACGATTAATAGCACAAAATGTCAAACTTGAAAAAGTAATTATCGATCGCACCGAAAAGTTGCAAACAGCACTTGGGGATAAAGACGTACTCCTAAAAGAATTACATCACAGAGTAAAAAATAACCTGCAGATTGTTACAGGATTATTAGATCTTCAAAAAGCTCGGATGACCGATAAAAAAGCAATTGAAGCGTTGAATGAAGGTAAAATAAGACTTTCCAGTATTGCACTCATTCATCAAAACTTCTACAGTGGAACCAATTTAGAAACTATTTCCTTCAAAGTATTTTTAACGGACTTAGTAATTGCAGTGAAACAACTTTTCGAAAATGAGGATCGAATCATAGACTGCGTAATTCAATCAGATAATATACCTATAGATATTAATATTGCTATTCCACTTGGTTTAATTGTCAATGAACTGCTAACAAATTCATATAAATACCTTCCACCGGAGCAGTCCGATAAAAAAATTGAAATCAACTTAACAATTTTGGAAAATGGCAACTATGAATTTAAATATAGAGATAATGGCCCAGGATTACCGACAACTATCGATTTTGAAAATGCGCAAACACTAGGTTTGAGATTGATCAGTGGTTTAACAGAACAAATAAATGGCAATTTGGATTATAGATTTGAGGAAGGCAGTGTTTTTGTCATTCAGTTTAATCCTGAATTAAATAAATAAAATTTCTATGGAAAGAATTAAAGTAGGAATAGTGGAAGATGAAATGATCATTGCTGATACCATTTGTTTAGCACTTCAAAATTTGAATTATGACTATTGTAAACCGGCTAATTCATTTGCCAAAGCAATTCAGATGATAGAAAGCGAGAAACCGGATATAGTACTATTAGATATCAACCTTAACGCTAAGCTGGATGGCATTGATTTAGGTCATCACATAAATGCAAATTATGCTATTCCAATTATATATCTAACAGCCAACAGCGATAAAGCAACCATCGAACGATGCAAGGAAACCTTGCCGAATGCTTTTCTAATCAAACCGTTTAGCAATGAAGAACTTTTTTCTGCTATCGAAATTGCACTATTTAGTCATTCAGCTAAATCAGGAACTTTACCGATATCTAAAAACAGCATATTAGTTAAATCCATCGAAAAACATAAGTTGACTATGCGAGAGGGAGAAATTATTCTCATGATTTCGGAAGGTTTTCGGCATAAAGAAATTGCGGATAAACTCTCGCTATCTCATACTACTGTGAAAAAACATATGCAAAATATTTTCCAGAAATTAGGCGTTCAATCAAGTATTGATGCATTGAATAAACTGCAAGAAGTGTGAAATAGTATCCCTCAATATTCTCAATAAATCAATTTTTATTCATTCTCTTAAATAAAAGCATTCCAACAATCCCCCAATTTACGTTGGTTTATTAACGTTCATTGTGTGTTTTGTCTCGTGAATGAAGGTACCTTCGTCGCTTGATACATCTCCAAACAAATACAATGGTTTTCCAAGAACAACTAGAAGTACTTAAAGCAATCGAACACAATGTTGGTGAATTTATAGATGATAAAATGAATCTACCGGAAGAATCATGGCAACCTTCTGATTTTTTACCTGATTTTTCAAGTCCCGATTTTCCTGAATCTATTAAGTTAATACAAGAAAGAATGGCTAATTTACCTGATTCTGTGCTTGTTTCATTGGTTGGGAATATGATTACGGAAGAGGCTTTACCGAGTTATCAAACATTTTTCAATTTGCTCGAAGGTGTAAACGATGAACGAAATGTTGCAAGTATGAGTCCTTGGGTTCGCTGGTCGCGCTTATGGACAGCGGAGGAGAATCGGCACGGTGATTTGCTCAATAAATACTTGTATTTGAGTGGACGAGTAGATATGAACGCTGTTGAAAAAACAATCCAACAATTATTATACAATGGAGTTGACCTTAAAACGGGAGGGGATCCCTATCAAGGATTGATCTATACATCATTTCAAGAACGAGCAACGAAGATTTCACATGTCAATACAGGTAAGTTGGCAAGTAAATCAGGCGATTCAGTGTTGACGAAGATTTGTAATACCATAGCAGGCGAGGAGGCTTTACATGAGCGTGCCTATAAGTTTTTCATGAGTAAGATCATTGAAATCGATCCAAATGGCGGTATAGATGCTTTTCTTACGATGATGAAAAAGAAAATCGTTATGCCAGCGACATTGATGGATTTTGGAACCAAGAAAAATCAATACCTGAATTACGCGAATATCACCCAAAAAATTGGTGTTTACACGAGTTTGGATTATGCCAATATCATTGATCATTTAGTTCAGTATTGGGGAATCGATAAGTTGATGGATCTAAACGAACAAGGAAAAAAAGCACAAGATTACCTTTCTTCTTTGTCGCAACGTTATTACCGCATGGCGGAAAGAATGCAAGAGCCTGAAGAAACGCAGTTGATTTGGTTAAATCGTTAAGGTATTCGATGTTTGCTCAGTTTTTTAGCCACGAATGCACGAATGACTCAGAAGGTTTTCCTTTCTTTTTTGCTTGATCAAAAAAGAAACAAAAAAATCAAGGCTGTGAAAAGTAATCTTGAAAATTACGTTTCATTTCGGAAAATCACCCAAACTCGCAAACGCTGTTCACATCGTTTCGTGCCTCAACGCTGACAGCTGTGCTCAAACATGGGTTCTTTATTCCCTGCATTCAACATATTTTCTACGATTCTCTTTTCAAGGCCATATTAAATCCTCTCTTCGAGCGTAGTTATCAATTTTGCTAAAACAATCGAAGTGAGTAACCACAATTCACCAGCAGAACTAGTCCGCAAAGGGAATAGAATAAAAAACATTACTGCTTCTGAATATTTCAATTTATCGTGTAACAATTTTGGTATCGAATTAGATCGTGAGCTTTGTCGGCGGTAGCGGCCGCAGTGAAACGGAGCGCCGCTAAGTTCCTTTGGTGAATTGTAAAAGAGCACTTTTTTGCTTCTTTTTTTTGCGATAGAAAAAAAGAAGAAGATTTATACTAAATTTGATTATCATCAATCCGAAACTATGAAATCAATCATTTTCACCTTATTTCTCCTCATTTCTACCGCAACAATTATCGTTGCTTGTAACAAACCCGTTTATAAATACAATGCGGATTTTGAAGGAACATGGCGTTCGCTTGTAGTTTACGACACCATTTTAAATTCCAATGTAGTAAGTGAAATCCTCATTGATGGCGAAGATGGTTGGTACAAGAATACCTGTTCACCTTGCGGAGCTGATTTATGCAATTGCATTAGCGCGCAAGTAGGGAAAGCTGTGATGAATACTTCCAGAACTCAAATGAAAATTGGAAGTTCAAACTCACTTGTTTTAACGATTCAAGAAGAACCAAATATTGATACAAATGGTGTTTGGACAATGAAAATTCAAGGACTCCGATACTATAAACAATAGCGATTAAACGCCAAATTGTTTTAAGTGATGATCCAAATGCTTATACAGCATATTATCCCATTCTGTGCTGTTCAAAGCACCCAATGAATTCGATTCTTTTCCTTCGAAATGAGCAGCATCCATTGAACCCCAAACACGATCGCTATTAGCGCTTAATTTATCAATTCTCGAAACACATTCTTTTGCAACAGCTTTGTCAAATATATTTCATCTCTTAGGATTTGAGTGTTAAAATTACAATTTGTAATCATGTGCGTCAACAATCTTAAGTCCAAGTTGCTGAATGGTTTCCTTAAAGAGATCAATAGATTCTAATTCCCTTTTAGGTAAAATGAACGACATTCCTGAACCCATTTTAATGAAGAAATGAAGCGCAGTTTCGTGAATACTTTCAATCTCTGATAGTTTTACTTTTCCGTCAGCGACCTTGTCTTTTGAATAAATAAAGTCTTTCGTAATTTCTAATTCTGCAGGTTCTCCAAAGCGCTTCGAATAATTGCGTTCAATGAAATTAGCGTATTGTTTTTTATACCTCCAGCGAAAAAAATGTGGATAGAAAAGCGCCATTGTGATGGCCAATATCCCGAAATAAATTCCAACGAAAAGTGTATCATTTAAAATACAGAATACAGAAGCCATTCCGAATAAGACACTATAAAAAAAGCGACTTTTCCGCTTGCGTTTTTGAATGATATCATCTGTCGATGCGGTGAACAATTGAAAAGCTAAAAAATCAGCTGCTTCAATTTTGTAATTAATTTTCATGGCGGAAAGTTAAGGAAATAGTATTAGTTGACATGTGATTTTATGGTAAACCAACTAAATCACTGTTTGAAACTGAAATTTAGTAGTAACGCTTATTGCCTATTTATTTAAAACCTTTATTGTAATTGGCTCTATATTCTGAAAGCCGTTTGACTGAGAGATGTAACTTCAAGAGTTATAAAGTTGTTTAAGTTGAAATGATTACTTTTAACTATGCGCTTTTTCAATTTACTTTTCTTTTTATGTTTTTACCTGATTGGCTTTTCTCAACCGAGCGGTTTTGAAGGGTATATAGCCATAAAAAAGTGTGATTCACTTGAATTCGGTGTTAAAACAATGCGCCCAGAAGTCAATTCTGATAGTTTAACGACACGAACTGTTTTTTCATTCAATTACGCGTTAAGTGCAGAAGGAATTGATAACGTAGTTGTTGAATTGGAACGCATTCTCGAATTGCATGGTTTGGACCTAATGAAACCCGTAAAAATCGAGTCTAGTTTTGCAGAAAACATTGACAATTTCGATGGTGAAAAAATTGTGAAGTACTTATCCAAACGAACAAAAGATTTCGTTTTTGAATATCGATTACCCGATAATAATCTCGATTCAGCATCAGAAGCTAGTTGGTCGCTCACATATTCAATTGATAATAGCGGTGTTCGCTTGAGATGTGAAGAATATCTGCTAGTAGACATTTACATTGGAAATAATTAAATTTTCGAATGTTCAACAATATACCTAAGGAGCAAGAATTTCAATTCAAAGGGATCATGAAGATAATTGGTTGTCTTTTTCCTGCTGAATTCAAGAAGCAAACCTTAAAGTATTATATTGACTTTAATAAATTCGTCGACAGTTAAAACTAGTAAAACAAAATAAACATATAGGTGGTTTGCTTGTTGTTTTTTAAAACATATAAAATGCGTATTTATCCAATTATATTAGCGCTACTTTTGATTTCTTGTGAGGCAACACAAGACAAAGTAAGCGTTCAAAAAACTTCTAGATCAGAGGTGAAAAAGGGACAGAACGGAAATGATACTATAACCCTTGGTGGAGGCTGTTATTGGTGTGTTGAAGCTGTTTATGAATTGATGGATGGTGTTGTTGATGTTTCGGCTGGTTTTACTGGAGGACACCGAAAAAATCCATCTTATGAAGAAGTTTGCATGGGCACGACAGGTCACACTGAAGTTGCACAAATCATTTTTGATTCAACGCAAACATCTGTTCAAGATATTTTGAAAGTATTTTTCACGGTTCATGATCCAACCACAATAAACCGCCAAGGAAACGATGTTGGTACACAGTACCGTTCAGCAATTTATTACCATTCAATCAAACAAAAGGAAATTGCACAAACAATTATTCGTGAGTTGAATGAATCGATGGCATATTCATCAGAAATAGTGACAGAAGTTGCGCCCTTGACTATTTTTTACCGCGCAAAAGAAGATCACCAGGATTATTATGAGAATAATTCAGAGGATGCTTATTGCAGAATGGTTATCCAACCTAAAATTGAAAAGTTTGAAAAGGTCTTTAAAAAGTATAAATAGATTTGTTAGCCGATGAGATTGACAGTACAATTTTCTTCGGCAGCCATTTCAATCATTCCTTCCAAAGGGACGTCAATCATATCAGATTTTAATAACTCTCGTTTTTGCTTCGAAAAACTTCGGATTAATTTCCCCTCACAAAATCGACGCAATTCTCTTTTTGACTGAAGATTAAGTCCAGGTACAGAGGTTAATTCATTGTTCTCATCCTTCGCTGCCATAGTGAAATAGGATGAATTCGTATGTTTGACAATACCCGTTTTGGGTTGCAAAGATTCTACTCTAATTCCTACAATCATTGTTGTATTTCCAACATAATTAACGGATGCTTTCATTGAAACTAATTCTCCCACTTCAACAGGTGATAGAAATTCAACATTCTCCACAGCAACAGTAACACAATATCCCCCAGAATGCTTTGATGCACAGACGTAGGCAACTTTATCCATTAAAGACAATAGTATTCCGCCATGCACTTTTCCGCCGAAATTAGCATAGGAGGGAATCATTAATTCAGTAATCGTTGTTTCTGATTCACTAACAGTTTTGAAGCTCATTTCTTTGGTTTATTATTTTGTTTCGCATTTGTTCAATTAAAATTATAGAAAATCGGAGTCATTACCTCGAATCGATGATGGAATCCAAGATAAATTTTCGAATTTAAAATGGTGATTACGCGTCATTATTTCTTAAATAAATGCACCAACACATCATTCACTTCTTGACCATTTTGGGTCCCGACGAGCAGTTTGTCTCCATTTTTAAATTCTAATTGCAAACCAATTTTTCCAGAAACATTATAAGCTCGATTACTTTTAAATCCACGAATTCCCCAACCTCCGTATTCCATTATTGGTCGATATTTGCGCACAGATGCTTGTTTAATATCTGTCCATAAATAAGTCCGCGGTTTTAAATGAAAAGGGAAAAATTGAACTTGAATGTGTTCTTTGGTGATAGTTGTTTTTAACTTGAAAACAAGGAAAATGATATCGATTAGCATGCAGGAAAACAAACCGATAATAATATCCGTATTACCCATTGGTTTAGTTCCAAAAGGAATTCCTTTATAAAGTTGTTGATAGGCACTTACGATAAAGATTCCATTTATGATAATGATAAATCCCCATAACCACAACTGCTTGAAACGCTGATTTTCGGAGTATAAAACTGTGTTATTCATAAAGTCTGATTTAACAACCATTTAATTCAATCACAAGGTACAAATAAGTTCTTTTTAATTTATTTATAACATCTCTTTCTTTAAGTGTTTCTTTGTGAAATCAAGTATAAATTGGATTGATTTGCTGTTTCTAATAACTTTCTTACTTTTTATATCTTTATGAAATGAAAACAATCAATTTTGCATTTGCTTTATTTCTGAGCCAATTCTTTTTTAGTCAAACTACGTCTAATTTGGATGTTCTTTCCTACGATATACGAATTGAACTAACAGATCAATCGAACCGTATCGATGTGTATGAAGAAATTACATTCGTTCTAACGGATAACTCTGGAGTGGTATCATTTGATTTAGATGCTAAAAATGCAGATGGTACAGGCATGCAATTAATTGAATGCAGTTCAAAGGGAAACGAAAAGATTGTGTTTGAGCTTAAAAATGACAAATTAGTTATTGCCGGTTTATCTAAAACCCAAGATGCGGAACATATGATTGCAATCAACTATCAAGGTATTCCAAGTGATGGATTGGTTATAGGTAAAAATATGCATGGAGACCGCACATTCTTTGGCGATAATTGGCCAAACAGAGCACATTTATGGTTTGCATGCAATGATCATCCCTCAGATAAAGCGAAGGTGGCATTTGAAATCGTTGCACCATCGAATTATGAAGTCATTGCGAATGGCACATTAAAGGAAAAACTTGATAATGAAAATGGTAAATCTACCCATCGGTATGAAACAGATTATGTGTTGCCTACGAAAGTAATGGTCATAGGTGTTGCCGATTTTGCAGTCACGGAATATGGTCCAGTAAATAATCCTGGAATTCCAGTGTCGGCATGGGTTTATCCACAAGATGAGACAAAGGGATTCTATGATTTTGGTTTGGCTCCCGATATTTTGAGTTGGTTTGAGGCTAAAATTTCACCCTATCCTTATGATAAATTAGCAAATGTTCAATCGACTACACGATTTGGCGGTATGGAAAATGCCAGTTGTATTTTTTATGACGAAAAGGCAATTGATGGCAAACGTTCTTCCGAAACGCTCTTAGCCCATGAAATTGCACATCAATGGTTTGGAAATTCAGCATCAGAAAAAGACTGGTCACATTTATGGTTAAGTGAAGGATTTGCAACCTATTTGACAAATGTATATGTGCAAGAAGTTTATGGAGATGAAACATTTTTTAAGCAACTTGAAAAAGATAAAGCACGCGTAATTCGTTTTAATAATGCTAATCCATTGCCAATAATTGATACCGTTTCGACTGATCTTATGTCACTACTGAATGCAAACGCCTACCAAAAAGGAAGTTGGTTTTTACATATGCTGAGAAATGAAATTGGAGAGGATTATTTTTGGGAAGCTCTTCGCGTTTATTATAAAACATATGAATTCAACAATGCTGATTCGAGAGATTTCCAAACAATCGTTGAACAAGAATGTCATTGTGATCTAGATGCTTTTTTCAATCAGTGGTTACGTCAATCTGGACAGCCAGAAATACGAGTTAAAGCTAAAAAAAAGAAGTATGGTGTTCAATTGACAATCACCCAACTTCAACAAAACGATTTTGAGTTTCCACTAGAGTTTGAATTTAAGTTCGAAAATCAAGTAGAAAAATACTATCATAAGCTGATCTTAAATGAAAAATCAATTAAGATCAGAATTGATTTGCCAAATACTTACAAAAGTTTTGTAATAGACCCTCACCATAAGCTGTTGTTTGAATTAAAATGAACTATAAGTGAGGCATTAGTTGAAAAGATAATGAAACGAATACAATTATAAATGGAACTTTTTTGTTTCCATCATTTTCCTTCTTCCCAACCATAGTAAATAAACGGAAAGCTATCATTAACTGATGGCAAAACCAACTTTTGTTCGGTTGATAATTGCTGATAACATCCTTTAACATACCATTGGGTATTATGATGATAAAAGTTCTTCAATACTCCTATGTGATGTCTTTTGTAAATTGCTCTTTTTAAACGAGCATCTTCCTTTTTATGATCATTTGCGCAACGTCTTTTGCGATACCCTAAAAAAGAGGTGGATTTGTGACGTTCTTCAATACCGGAGTACAATTTATAAGATCCTAATTCTTTTTGATCGAACCAATAACGTATACCAACAGAGGTGTATTTTTTTGAACTAACGTATGAAACAGGATCGAGGTAATATTCAAAACGATGTATTTTGTTTGGAAGTGACTTGGAACAAATTTGTGCAAATAGTGTGTCGCCAAATGCCCTCGGAGCTGCAAATGTGTAAATGTTTTGTACGGAAAAACCATTTGATTGCATGTAAGCACCTGAAATAATCGCCATAGCTCCACCCAGACTATGCCCGGTAAGCCATATTGATTTATTCTTGGCATCCAACTCATTTAAAATGGTGAATAAATCATCTTTCATGATTTCAAAACTCTTCCAGAATCCTTTGTGAATTTGCGCATGATTGAAACTAGAATCGGTGTATGTTTTTCGGTAATTAAAATCCGTTCCTTTCCATTCCGCGCGAATATTTCCTGCAACATCATCCGTTCCACGAAAAACGATTAAAATCAAATCACCATGGGAGATAATTGTAAATTCGGGATCATAACCAAGTATTGTTTTGAAACCCAAAACGCGCACCGTGTCCAATTTAACTTTCTCGACAAATCGAATATCTGTTGAAATACTATCATTGAAATAGTGTCTAAATCGATCAGAGAATGCAGCATTGAAATTTGAATTATTAACTAACGGAAATTCTTTTAATTCTTTGGTTGACTTCAACGAATCTAATGGTTGACAATTATTCTGTAAATACCTGAGTTGATAATCCAACCGCTCTGGATACATCATTTCACTCATTTTTGCCAAAATAAAAGCGTTGGTAGAATTATAACCAATAGCATTTTTGTTAAAATGCTGCATGCAGTTTATTTCTACTTCCGGAATCGGAAAAGTAAAAGAAGCTGGAAGTTGAACCTTATCTTGACTAAAAACTGAAAAACTTAAACAAAGTGCAAAAAGAAATCTCATTAATAGTTATTCATTAGATTGTTTTCAAAGTTAAGTAGGATTATTCAGATTGATCGATATCCTCTTCAGGAAAAGAAAAAATTACGTCAACTCTTCGGTTTTTTTGCATGTTTTCTTCTGATGTTTCTTCAACTAATGGCAGTGTATTATCGAATCCTTTGAAGCTTAATCTTTTGGGTGAGATTCCGTCTTGAATTAAACTGTTATAAACAGCATAGGCACGTTCCATTGAAAGATATAAATCACTTCCGCAGCATACATGACCGCGGATGAATGCGGTAACATTTTCATTTCGCTTCATAAATAAAAACAAACGATCAAGTTCATAATAGGAGTATTCATTTAAAAGTGCATTTGTGCCGGGAAAAAACTCAATTTTAAGGATAATTGCTTCAAAATTATTTTCTTTTAAATCTGAAATTGTTAATTCATCAAAAGTACTTCTGAGAGGCTCTGCAACAGCGCTATTTTCTAGATTGTCAATTGACGAATTTTCTATTTCAATAAGATTTTCAAGATGAATTTCTACTTTTCGCCATTTTCTTAGATCTTCTGGCATGTTTGATTCACCAGATAGTGTTTCACCGTTAGATTGTGAAGATAAATTTGTAAATCCTTTTTTTGAAAGTTGAGATGTGATAAATGTTAAACGTTCTACAGCCAACTCTCCATTAAACTCATCAGAACCGCGGTTATCACAAAATGTTTGAACATCAATTATTTTATGGGTCATTGAATTAATCGTATCCAAAAACTGATCAAATCGTTTTTTTTGTTCATACTTTAATTCGGTAGCATTCGTCTCAAAGTAGAACCTATAGATTTTTTCTTGAGAAAAATAAGAGATTGATATAAAGGAAAAAATAGTGAAAAGGAGCGTGTTTTTCATTTTATCAAATTTTAAAATATGCTTTTCAAATCAAAAACAACTCAAAAAAAGTGTAAACAATTAAAGAGAAAATTTCACATCGACTCTTCTGTTTTTTTGTCGATCAGCATTCGTTTTTTCGGGAAATACAATTGGTTCTAAATTCGATCTCCCAACAAAAGATAAGCGATTCTTTTTAACTCCTAATTGGATTAAACGTTTGTACACTGTTTTTGCACGCATTTTGGAAATAGCCTTATTGTTACCGCAACACACGTGACCTCTGATTTCAGCTTTTACTTTTGGATTTTCCTTCAGGTAATCAGCTAATTTTTGCACTTCTTTTTGACTGCTTTCCAATAATTGAGATTTTCCTTCGACAAATTGAATGTCCAACACCAAAGGCGTCATACTTTTCAAACTATTTTCAAACTCATTTAAATTAGCAGACGAAACGATTTCGGGATCATTGATCAAATGCTCATTGGATAATGTATCCATCTCAGCTGTAAGTTCAACTTGCCCGTGCGCATTCTCTGTAGTTTCATCCAAAGGTTTTGTCGCTTCTTCCGACATCGTGTAAAAAATATCAACTCTACGATTATTAATTGATCTTTCTAGAACATATGGACGTTCAAGGGCATAAGCATTTTGTTTTATAGAAGTGTTTAAGGAGAGTTGATTTGCGAAATAATTCAAACGTTTTAATGCTAATGAATCGTTTGATTTTCTGCTTCCTGTTGAATCGGTAAAAGCGTTTATTTCAATGATTTGAATATCACCATTTACGAAAGAAGTTTTTAATAAAGCGAATTGATTTTGAGAATATAGAGTTGGTTCAACTTGATTCGTCATAAAATAAAATGACTTTACTTTTGTTTGAGACAAAGTGCTGCCCGAAATGGAAAGAATAAAAAGAAGAATAGAGAAAACTCGAATCATACAACAAAAATACGCGAAGGACGAACACATGTTACAAAAAAATACGCCTATTCTTTTAAAATAGGCGTATTTACATATTATTTCATAAAGGTTACTTGAATACTTCGAAATCGATTTTACTATTTATGACAATTGACGTTACTTTTCCAGAAAATGCCATTTCGCCCATTGAAGTATTTACGGTATGAGGGAATAGAATTCCATTCACTTCCTTGTAATCTGCATAGGTTGATGTTGATTCAATAACTTCATCTCCCTCTTTTCGGATGGAAAGCGATTTAACTTTCATAAATGTTTCTGTATCGAAGTAGTCAAAAGTTTCTGTTGAGCCATCTGTAAATTTCAACACATAAACTTTTGTTCCATTGTTGTCTTCAATGCCTAACAGTTCAGTAGTCATTCCACTTGCAGCATAATTGATCTCAGGAATTAAACCAACCGATTTTTGCTTTGCGGTAATTTCATCAGCAGTCATTTCTTTTTTACCAGTTTGCATATTGGTAGTTGCTCCGGTTTTACCATCATAGTAAGTTTTCATGAACACCATTCCTTGACCTTCCATTTTTGAACCTTCTTTACTTGGAGCCATCCATACTTTTGTAGATTTTAAAGGAAATGGTATTTGAGCTAAACTTAAATCTGTCAATTCTTGATAAGTCTTGATTTTCTTTAATTTCTTTTTAGCAGCCTTTAATGTGGTTGTTTTCGTAGTTGCCAACACATAATTTTGTAATAGAACTTCCTTCGAAATGTTAGCCTTTGTAATTTCTTTAACTTCATCACCAAAAGCGTCCAACATTTCAATTTTACCATCGGCATCGAATGGTTTCAACTTTTTAAGAATTTCTTCATTACCGACAACTACAATATTACAGTTCTTAGCAGTAAAATATTTTTGAGACATTGTTAAAACATCTTCTTTGTTCACCGCTTCTAAACGCTTCAAATATGTTTGGTAATAGTCCTTGGGAAGATTATACTTGATAATATTGTAAGCAAATCGTGCAACTGTCGATGGACGCTCTAATGAACGTGCAAATGCACCCGCCATTGAAGACTTTGTCAAATTCAATTCCTCATCAGAAACATAATCATTTGTGATATTATCCAATTCAAACAAGATTTGAGTAATAGCAGAATCTGTAACATCGTTTCTAAAGTTACCGCCCATTGACATCCATGAACCATCACCTGTGATACTTAAGTTTGAATAACAACCATAAGTATATGCTTTGTCCTCACGAAGATTTTGCATCAAACGTGTTCCAAATCCACCACCACCAAGTATGCCATTCAAAACTGTTAAAGGCAATTGATCAGCTTGACCTGTGCGGATTTTTTCAGGGAAAGAAACATAAACTACTGATTGAACTGCACCTGGTTTCTTAACGAAAATAACACGATTTCCTTTGTTAAATTCACCATCTCCGGCTTCTGCTTTGTATGGTTCGGTTCCATTCCAAGAACCAAAGTATTTTTCAATTACTTCTTTTGCTTTGTCTTTTGTAATATCACCAACAATAACAATGTAACTTCCTTTTGGAGTGAAAGTCGACTTGTAATAATTTTGAACATCTGCCAACGTTATGTTTGCCAACGTAGATTCTGTCATAACACCACCAAATGGGTGATTCGGGAAGTTTACTTTAACTTCAGCATTTCTTGCCATTATTGCAGCATCTGATTTCGCAGAAAGTAAGCCTGACTCATTTTGTTTTTTAATACGATCAAATTCCGATTGAGGGAAATTCGCATTGAAAACAACATCTGAAAACAATTCTAATCCTTTGTTCATGTGCTTCGTCAGACAAGCAAGCGAAATCGAAGTAGCATCTGCACTTAAACTTGCACCGATGTAATCTTTTTCATTGTCCAATTGATCCTTCGAACGATTCGATGTTCCTGACAAAATCATAGAACCTGCCATTTCAGAAAGTCCAGCTTTCATCCCTTCAACTTTGGGGTCAGATCCTGTGAATAAATCAATAGATACGCGAGGTAACTTGTGATTTTCAGAGAGAATAACAGTGATTCCATTTGAAGTCGTGAATACTTCAGAATCTTTAATGTTTATTGTTCTTGCTTGACCTGGGTTCGGACGAACTGATCGATCCAATTGACCAAACAAAACTGTTGGGAGTATTAACCCAGCTATAAATATGATTTTTTTCATGACAGTCTTATTGTTTATCTTTTGGTAAATAATGAAGAATTACACGTGCATTTTGTGTGAAATATTTGTTTGCAACACGCTGAATGTCTTCACGTGTAACATTCATATAGCCTTCTAACTCTTTGTTTACGCGACTAGCTGAACCATAGTAAACGTGATTATCAGCCAAGTTTTCAGCAACACCTGCAATTGATGCATTTGAGCTCACATTGTCATTTTCAATTTTGTTGCGCACTTTTTCAAATTCCTCTTGAGAAATCAACTCTTTCTTGATTAAATCAACTTGGATATCGAACTCTTTTTGGATACTATCCAATTCAATTCCGTTCGCAGCAATTGCAGCAAAAATTCCAACTCCAGCATCTTCTAATCCATAGTTGAATGAAAAAGCAAATTGCGCCATTTCTTTCTTTTCAACAATTACCTTATTGATACGTGAGCTGCTTCCACCAGATAAAACTTCGTTTAACATATCTAGTGCGTAAGCATCTGGATGGGTTTGCTCTGGGAATTTATAGCCGATGAAAAGTCCAGGTAATTGAATATTGTCATAAACCACATCCTTCACAACACCTGTTAATTTTTCTGTGTCCTTTTTTGTACGTGGAATTTCAACTGCTTTTGAAGCATATGACGCAATTAATTTTTTCGCCTCAGGACTTTTAGAATTCATAAAGTCTTTCGCGTCAAATTTAGATTTAGCAACGCCATATGTTTTTTCAAAATCGGCATCACTTAAGTTGATGAAATCACGGTACAGGTTAATTGCTTGACCTTTTGGTATCGAACTGAAGTATTTTTCGATCCATTTTTTTGTTTGCTCAATATCTAAATCACCAGCAATTGATAATGTCGCATTTGCAGGTACATAGAATGTTTTGTAAAAATTGACATAATCAACTTCTTGAGCAGCATCTAAATGTTCCATGCTCCCAATTGGAGCCCAATTGTATGGGTGAACAGTGAACAAACGCTTAAACATTTCAGTGAAGAAAGAACCGTAAGGTGAATTATCAACGCGTTGACGCTTTTCTTCTTTTACAACACTTCGTTGCGTTTCAATTCCAGTGTTTTCAACTTTAGCATGCAAAAGTCGCTCACTTTCTAACCACAAGCCTAACTCTAATTGATTGGAAGGAAGTAATTCAAAGTAATAAGTTCTATCTTGAGACGTGTTTGCATTGAGCGCACCACCATTTTTCTCAACTAGTTCACTATACTCACCACGACCAATATTGGCTGAACCTTCAAATAATAAATGCTCAAAGAAATGCGCAAAGCCAGTGCGTTCTGGATTTTCATTTTTCGAACCAACGTGATACAAAATAGAAACTGCAACAATTGGCGTTGAAGGTTCTTGATGTAAAATAACGTGAATACCATTTGGCAAATCGTACTCGATAAAGTCGATTTTTCGCTGGGCATTCGCAGCAAATGTGGAAACAAGGAGTAATCCACTAATTAGTAATCTCTTCATGAATGATTAAATTTTTTAAATCGAATACAAAGAAAGCACGATTTTTAAAAAAGATACGTTTTATGTGATGTGCGGAACAAATATGATTTTAAAGGTTGAAAAACCAATTTTCTGTTTGGTCTGAAAATTGTTTACTTTTGATTCTATGAGAAAAATATTTTACTGCTTTCTTCTTCTTTTTGCTTTTATTTCGGGCTCAAACGCTCAAAATGTAGTTCCTTTTGAAGATTTCAATTATTACTTTCGAACATTTGAGAATGACAATTTTCGTCAATTAGAATTTCAACGCATCAAAAGCTATCAAGCTGGTGATGAATTTGTTGCATATATTGATACGCGCGGAAATTTAAGAGTTTACGATGGAAAAGAACGGCAGGATATTTCAAATATGAATGTCAGTTACCACATTTCAGATCATCTTATGGCTTATAATATTGGTGCAACGCTGAATATGTGGGATGCTGGGAAACTTCAAACTTTAACGTATTTCGCAAATAATTATGAAGTAAAAGATAGTTTAATCGTTTTTGAAGATACGAGATTCAATACAGTCAGTGCTTATTGGAACAAGCAAATTTATCCTTTATATCAAGTAACGGGTGATTTATATATGCCAGTCGCAATTGGTGATAACATTGTTGCCTTTAAAGACAACGGTAATTTTTACAAGGTCTTTTGGAGAGGTCAAATCTACGATTTGGGAGTTTGGAATAGTACAATTGAGTTTGAAGCAGGATGTGACATGATAACGTTTAATGATCCAACTACTCGGACGTATGCAGTGTTTGAAAATGGTCAATTCTTAGATGTAGAACAATTCTACATGAAGAAATATAAGGCAGGAAGAGGCTTTATCGTTTATGAAGACTTGAACAGCAACTTGATGTATTACAAGGATGGTGATAAATTTCAAATCAGTAATTTTTCCGCGAGTTTTTGGGAAGTTAAAGATGATTTAGCTGTTTGGGGCGAAAATTCATTCGTCTATGCCTATCAAAATGGGAAGAAAATTCAAGTTACCAATTACATTCCCAAGCAATATTTATTGAAGAACAACATTTTCGTTTTTAAAAATATCGCAGGTGGAGTAAGTGCTTTGGTGGATGGAAAGGTCGTTGAATTGACCAATCAAATGGATGCCGAATATGAAATTTATGGAAACACGATTTTGATTAAATTATTCAATCGATCTTTCATCGTTTACAAAGACGGACGTAAATTCACTACCTAAACTCTTTCATTCCTCCATTCCTTCATTCCTCCATTCCTCCATTCCTCCATTCCTCCATTCCTTCATTCCTTCATTCCTTCATTCCTCCATTCCTCCATTCCTTCATTCCTTCATTCCTTCATTCCTTCATTCTTCGACTCCTTCCTTTTTTTATTCATGCGTTTTTGAAGAATCCGAGATTAATTCGTTTAATCCCGTCATTTCTTCATCCGTTAAGTAGCGCCATTGTCCAATTTCAGTGTCGAGTTGAATATTCATGATGCGCACTCGCTTTAATTTTACAACCTCATAATTCAAGAATTCACACATGCGTCGAATTTGTCGATTGAGACCCTGTGTTAGAATAATTCTAAAGCTAAATTTACTCACTTGTTCAACAACACATTCTCTTGTGACAGTATCGAGAATAGGAATTCCTTTACTCATACGCTTCACAAAATCAGGAGAAATAGGTCGATCAACAGTGACAATGTATTCTTTTTCGTGATTATTTCGTGCGCGAAGAATTTTGTTAACGATGTCACCATCATTGGTTAAAAAAATCAATCCTTCACTTGCTTTATCCAAGCGACCGATGGGGAAAATTCTTTTCGGATAGTTGATGTATTCGACAATATTGTTGCGTTCTACTTTGGTATCTGTTGTACAAACAACTCCAACAGGTTTATTAAATGCGATATAAACAGGTTTTTCAGTTGCATCAGAAATTAATTGACCATTCACTCGCACTTCATCACCTGGAACAATTTTGGTTCCCATCTCAGGCAATTTTCCATTGATGGTAACTTTACCCTCTTCAATTAGTTTATCGGCTGCTCGTCGAGAGCAATAACCTACTTCGCTTAAATATTTATTAATTCTGGTTGATTGTTGTTCGTCCATGCTGCAAAATTATGAATAAGGAATTCATAATTCACATTTCTCACTTATCTTTGTTGCATTACCATTCAATCAAAATCAAAACAAGATGAATAATTGGTTTACAGTTAAAGTAAAATATACAAAAGAATTAGACAACGGGACATTTAAACGAGTGTCTGAACCATATTTAGTTGCAGCTATGAACTTCACGGATGCTGAAGCTCGTATTTACGAAGAATTAGGAATGGTAATCCGCGGTGAGTTTATCGTAGTGGGAATTGCTCGTACTGAATTGCATGATATTTTTGCATACGATGATGCGGATGTTTGGTACAAAGCGAAAATCACATACGAAAGTGAAGCTGGGGATGAAGACAAGCCTAAGAAAGTGTCTCAGAATTTTTTAGTTTCTGCACACAGCGTTAAAGATGCTTACGATCGTATTCGTGAGAGTTTATCTACTTTATTGGTTGATTTTCAAATTCCAATGATTGCTGTTTCACCAATTGTAGAAATCTATCCACCGTCAGAAAATTTAGATCGCGAAATTTCAAGAACTCCAATCGAAGAATTTATACCTGAACCTGTTTCTAAAGGGAAAGTATTTTCAGCACCTGGGTCTGATATAGATGAAGAAATTGAGGAAGAATTTGAAGAAGAGGAAGCTGATAATGAAAGCGAACTTGAAGACGATTTTAACGAAGAAGCATAATTTTAGCGAATGGAAGAATTTCTAGATCTTTTACGCAACGACCATCATTCATTCGATCAAGGTAAATTGGAAGATCATATTGGAAATGAACCTTTTACACTTTTGGCTAAATGGCTAAGAGAAGCGATTGAAAAACAAGTTTCTGAGCCGAATGCGATGTCGATTTCCACCATTGGTTTAGACGGATTTCCACACGCACGAATTGTATATTTGAAGGAATTGTTGGAAGACGGACCGATTTTTTACACCAATTACGCAAGTGATAAAGGAAAATCAATTGAAGCAAATCCAAATATTCAGGCATTAATTTTTTGGCCAGGACTAGAACGTCAAATTCGAATAATGGGTACAGCCGAGAAGGTTCCAGAAGAAATGAGTGATACCTATTTTCAATCGCGACCATGGGGAAGTAAAATTGGTGCATGGGCTTCTCATCAAAGTGAAGTGCTTGCTTCGAGAGAAGAGTTAGAGGAACGTGTGCACGAATTAGCGTTGAAATATCCAGTTGAAGTTCCTCGGCCGCCTCATTGGGGTGGATATTTACTTCGTCCGATTCAAATAGAATTTTGGCAGGGAAGAAGATCGCGATTACACGACCGAATTGTTTTTGAGTTAGAAGAAGGAAGTTGGAAAATTTACCGCAAGAATCCATAATTGATGTACGAAATACAACCCGTTTTATTTACGCTTTCAAATGGCATTCGTGTTGTTTACTTGCACGCACCTGCTCAGGTCGCTCACTTGGGTATTACGGTTTTGGGCGGATCAAGATTTGAGCTACCCAATGAAGATGGATTGGCGCATTTTTTAGAACATTGTATTTTCAAAGGTACCACGAAGCGTAAAGCTTTTCATATTTTGTCTCGACTCGATTCAGTCGGGGGAGAATTAAACGCATATACAGCGAAAGAGGAGATTTGTGTTTATGCTTCGTTTACGAAAGAACATATTCGTCGTGCATCCGAATTATTGGCAGATATTACGCTGAATTCCAATTTCCCGCTGAAAGAAATTATCAAGGAAAAGGAAATCATTATCGATGAAATAAATTCATATTTGGATAGTCCAAGTGATAAGATTTTCGATGATTTTGAAGGATATTTATTCCAAGGACATGCTTTAGGGAACAATATTCTTGGTACAAAAGAGCGTGTACAAAGTTTTACCCGTGAACATTTGATAGACTATGTAAAACGCTTTTTCACAGCAGATAATATAGTTATTTCTTTTGTTGGAGATATCTCAAAGCATAAATTGGAGAAAATTCTTGAAGAGGATTTTAAACATTGTCCAAAGGGAAATCACCAACCAATCATCGAAACTTTTGAACCAAGAGCTCCTTTTCATATCCGATCAAAAGAGGCCAATTATCAGGTTCATGCAATTGTTGGTGGATTAGCTCCTAATTACAAGGATGAGTCGAGAAGAGGAATGATTATGCTTACGAACATTCTTGGTGGACCAGCATTAAATTCGCGATTGACACTTTCAATTCGTGAGAAATATGGTTACTCCTATAATGTAGAAGCGAATTACACACCATACGTTGACACTGGTTTTTGGAGTGTTTATTTGGGGACGGATCCCAAATACATTGATAAATCGTTGTCGTTGATACGCAAAGAACTCAAATTATTGAGAACAAAAAAACTGGGAATTTTGCAATTGAATCGAGCAAAAGAACAGTTGAAAGGACATTTAGCACTTGGCTTAGATTCTAATTCAGGTTTGATGTTAGGACTTGGAAAATCTTTGTTGCTTTTTAATCAAATTGATACAATTCAAGAAATTTACGCTGGAATAGATAAGCTAACAGAAAGTGAATTATTGGAAATTGCGAATCGCTATTTTGCGGAAGATAATTATTCAGAACTCGTATTTGATATTCAAGAAGGATAATCAATCCTTAATTCTATAAAGTGTTTTCGATCTCATGCTCCGCAGGATTTGTAATCCTGCGGAATATGTTAGAAATACTTTTAACGAATCGTTTGTAACCTAGCAGTAATACAATACACTTCCGGTAATATTGATTCTTTTTCGTGATAATTACTTGTCATGCTCCGCAGGATTTGCAATCCTGCGGAATATATTAGAAATACTTTTAATGAATCGTTTGTAGCCTAGCAGGAATACAATAAACTTCCGGTAATATTGATTCTTTTTCGTGATAATTACTTGCCGATGAATATTTCCATTCTGATTCATGATTTACAAATCCTTCTTCGACAGGATTCATATGAATATAATTGATTTTATCCCAAGTAAACTTTTCCTTATACAACTCTATTGCGTGATTTCCTTCTTGCCAAAATTTGTAATTTTTATGTTTCGGACTATTGTCTGCAGCTTTAGTAAACTCTTTCAGCATCCATTCTCTTCGAGATTCTGGCTCATTCAATATTTGATTCAATATTTTTTTTGATGAAAATTTTTTAAAATCCCGAATTACGTCCTTTAACTCAAAAGGTTCGTTGCAATTAGCAATCAAATTCAGGTGATTTGACATCAAACAAAAACTATATATGTTCAAACCTTTGTTCTCAATGCAAAAACGTAAAGAATCAATAATTGCATCTTTGTGATTTTTTCGAGTGAAAACATCAATCCACTCAACTACGGTAAGTGTAAGAAAATAGCTGCTATTCTTTTTTATTGTGTGTTTAACTCCTTGTTTCATTCAATTAAGCTAATCATTATTCCTCAGGATTGCAAATCCTGAGGAGCGTGCTATACAAGAAGGATAATCAATCCTTAATTCTATAAAGTGTTTTACGATCTTCATTAATCATTACCCATTTTAGTGGAATGGTGAAATCAAATTCTTCTTTGTAAAAGGAGTAGGAGAGTCCAAAACAACACGTACAAGCGCAGTTCCCACCATAGCCAATAAATATAAGATTGAGAATGGTATCGTTGATGGTGCCTGCATCACCAAGAAAGTTGTGACAGCAATTTGAACCAATTTGTATGGATACAAAGAAGGCACTATCTGTTTGTGAGATTGATTCAACATGGTCGATCACTTCACGCTCTCCTAAAGAATTACAAGGAGCTCCAATCATTTCGTTTAGCCATAAACCATTCGTTCCATATAATCCAATTTGATTCGATGTAGTTGGAATCGCCATTGTTCCAAACAATATTTGTCCATCCATTGGACTGTCAATCAAAATGGTGTCGTTTTTCTTTAGTTCGATAAATTCTGGATTTTTAGGATACACTATAATAACAGTATCAGATTGACTAAAAATCTGTGAGCTGAATGCAACAAATAAATAAAAAAGGACATTTTTCATTGTTGAAAAGTACATAATTCAAAAATCAAATCAAAACCATATGTTTTTGGGTGGTTTTGTTAATTAAAAATGAATTTTATAAAAATAAATAGGGGGTTGTTGATAAAAAAGTATGTTTTTTTTGATTGACCCCCTTAAAAATTGAATAAATTTGTCAAAAAATCAAAATAATGGCAACTAAAAGACAAAAAGCGTATCAAGACGTATTGAATCGAACTCCGAAAGACCATGAATACAATGGTAGGGTTTCTGAATTATTTGGAAAGAATGTTTTTCACATGGAAGTAATGCGAGAATATTTACCTTCAGAAGCATTCAAATCAATGCAGGAATCTATTCAGAATGGTACACGTCTAGATCGTAAAATGGCAGATCAAGTTGCTTCTGCAATGAAGGATTGGGCCTTGACAAAAGGTGCCACACATTACACTCACTGGTTTCAACCGTTAACAGGTTCTACAGCTGAGAAACACGATGCTTTTTTCAAGCCAGTTGGACCAGGAAAAGCAATGGAGCGTTTTGATGGTGATTTGTTAGTTCAACAAGAACCAGATGCTTCTTCATTCCCGAATGGTGGAATTAGAAATACATTTGAAGCGCGTGGTTATACTGCTTGGGATCCATCTTCACCTGCATTCGTAATTGGAAAGACGTTGTGTATTCCTACCATTTTCATTTCATATACGGGAGAATCACTAGATTATAAAATGCCATTATTAAAAGCGCTAAGTGCTGTAGATGACGCAGCAGTTGAGGTTTGCCAGTATTTTGATAAAAACGTAACGAAAGTAAATGCAACCTTAGGTTGGGAACAAGAATATTTCTTAATTGATCAAGCCTTATTTAATGCACGACCAGATTTGATGATGACGGGCAGAGCATTGTTTGGTCACGCTGCTGCGAAAGGTCAACAATTAGAAGATCATTATTTTGGTTCTATTCCTGATCGTGTGACGGCGTTCATGCGTGAGTTTGAAACTGAGGCGATTTTGTTAGGTATTCCAGTTACAACTCGTCATAATGAAGTTGCTCCAAATCAATTCGAGTGTGCACCGATGTTTGAAGAGTGTAATCTAGCAAACGATCATAACTTGTTATTGATGGATTTGATGGAGAAAATCGCTCGTAAGCATGATTTCCGTGTATTGTTGCATGAAAAACCTTTTGCAGGTGTAAATGGATCTGGAAAACACAATAATTGGTCATTGGGAACAAACACAGGAGTGAACTTATTGGCTCCGGGTAAAAATCCAAAGTCGAATTTACAATTCTTGACGTTCTTCGTGAATACCATTAAAGCGATTCACGACCATTCAGATATTTTGCGTGCATGTATTGCTTCAGCAGGAAATGATCACCGTTTGGGAGCTAATGAGGCACCACCAGCAATTATTTCAGCGTTTATCGGCTCACAACTTTCGACTTTGTTAGATGATATCGAAAAGAATGTGAAAGCAGGAAAAATGACGCCTGAAGATAAAACAGAGTTGAAATTGAACATTGGTAAAATTCCACAAATTATGTTGGATAATACCGATAGAAATAGAACATCACCTTTTGCATTTACTGGTAATAAATTTGAGTTCCGTGCGGTTGGATCAAGTGCAAATTGTGCTTCTGCAATGATTGTTTTGAATACAATTATGGCAAAACAATTAAAGGATTTCAAAGTTTCCGTTGATAATCGCATTGATAAAGGAGAAGCGAAAGACGAAGCTATCTTGAAAGAATTACAGAAATTGATCAAGGAATCGAAGAAAATTCGTTTCGAAGGAAATGGTTACGGTGAAGAGTGGGTGAAGGATGCTGAAAAAAGAGGATTGAAAAACTTAAAAGATACACCACGTGCATTGCAAGTTTGGGGAGAGAAAAAAGTAGCGAAGTTGTTCAATGATATGAATATCCTTACTCCACGTGAGTTGGAAGCACGTCAAGAAATTGAATTCGATAGTTACATCTTGAAAATTCAAATTGAAGCACGTATCATGGGAGATGTTATTCAATCAATGATTATTCCTGCGGTTGTCGAATATCAAAATACATTGATTAAGAATGTGGAAGGTTTATTCAGTGTACTTGGTGATAAAGCTGGAAAAGAAGCTGCAAAAGGTCAAATCGAATTGATTCAGCGAATTTCTATTCACTTGAATAAAATGAAAGCAGAATCTGATTTAATGTTGATGGCACGAAAAGCAGCAAACAAAATAGAACACGCTGAAGAAAAAGCATTTGCTTATTGTGATAAAGTTCGTGTTCATTTTGATGAAATTCGCTACCACGCCGATAAATTAGAATTATTAGTTGACGATGAACTATGGCCATTACCTAAATTCCGTGAAATGTTGTTCACACGTTAATGAAATAGATATTGTTTGAATGCCTTTCGCCTCTGCGGAGGGCATTTTTTTGTTTTTGCCCATCTCAAACAAAATTTAACTAGTTGAATCTTCAAATCTTCAAATCTTCAAATCTTCGAATTTTTAAATCATCCAATCTTTTCAATTTTTTCCATCATTGTTTTCCCGAACTTATTACCTTTGTTTAAATTAATTCTAAATAAGGTGCACGTCATTTTAGCAGATAGTAACGACTTGGTAAGAGTTGGTCTAAGAACGATTCTGAATTCACATGGTGGGTTCAAAATTGTTGGCGAAGCGCATGATAAGGAGGAACTATTAGAACAAGTTAAGAATTTCGGAGCGGCTGTTGTATTAATTGATTACACATCTCCCGGTTTCAATATTGATATCATTCCAAAAGTGCTTTCTCAAAATAAACATGTTAAGTTTTTGGCAATTACGCCTGAACAATCTGCACAAACATTGGTGGATGCGCTGCGTTCTGGAGTAATCAGCTATGTAAAAAAGGACTGCGATTTAGCAGAAATTATCAATGCAGTTGAAGAAACGAGTCTGGGAAATAAATTCTTCTGTGGTCAAATCTTAGAAACGATTCAACGCGCTTCTATCGATGTGAATGATATTGATTTCGATTCATTCACCTGTGAACCAATTATTCTGTCCGAGCGAGAAAATGAAATTATTATTTTAATCGCAGAAGGATTAACGAATGGACAAATTGCTGAACATTTGTTTTTGAGTAATCATACGATCAATACACATCGAAAAAATATCATGGCTAAATTGGGTGTTAAAAATACAGCCGGTATTGTTATGTATGCTGTTAAAACAGACTTAGTATCCCCAAATAAGTTTCTCTTCGCTGCTGATTCAAATTAATGAATAGTTGAAACTTACGTTATTATTAAGATAGATTTCTACTTTCAAATCTAAATTTCAAATAATTTTATTATTCATTGAACCATTGTATATTTGATGTGTACTGCCCCAAAATTCAATACAATGCGAAATCTATTCTTCTTTTTATTTATTTGTGCAAGTTGGAACGCTTTTGGTCAGTCAAATAACAATGAAAATGTTCCAGCAACAAATTCTAATACTTTCACACCAGATGTTAAATTCATTAAGGTTGAAGTCGATACACTTCTTCCACAAGAAGAGAGTTTTAAAGAAGTAGAAAAGAAGCAAGACAAGGTGGTTTCGAAAAAAACGAAGTCGCCTAGTGAAAGTGAATCACTGAATGAAGAATCTATACAATCTTCCGCTGCTGTTTCAGAAACTGCTGTCAAAAGTATTTCAATTTCAAAAATTCAAGCTAGTCAAAACAGAACGCAACGTTCTCCTAGTCCACAGTTTCAGCAGCAAATGGATGATGGTGTAAAAACCTTGGAAACATATGCACCTGAATCGTTTGAATTCCATTTTTACAAGTACTTAGCCGGAAATTACAACATTCAATTGGCTGAACATTTGTTGAAAGCAGAACAATTGAAACCTAATAACTCAGATGTTCAAATTCAAAAAGCAGCTTATTACATTATTTTGTCCGATTCAGTTAATGCGGAGAGTTACTTGAAGAAAATTGAGCAGTCAACACGCATTTCAAAAGAAGCACTGGCCTACGCTGAAGACATCGTACTGTCTGCTCCTGAAAATGGCACATTAATAACACATGGATTTGATGATTCGTATGCTTCTTATTATATCCAATACGCAAATAAACAGCGTCCAGATCTTACGATTGTCTCATTGGATTTTTTACAAAGCGATGTTTTCCGAGATAATCTGAAAAAGAAAGGGTATGAATTACCAGAAAACAAAATAATCGATGTCAATTATTTAAAGGCATTCTGTGAATTGAACGAGAAAAAGTCAATCGCAATTTCATTAACAACTCCAAAGGAATATTTGAGTGCAGTTTCACAAAATATATTTATTGTTGGATTAGTGGCTGAATATCACAAAGATCTGACATTCAATAACTTTTACCGCAATGATTATTTGTGGAATGAAGTACTTCAAAAAAAATTAGTCAATTCCGCTGTAACAGAAAAAGGCCGGCAATTATCTGCTAATTACTTACCAATGATGATTTACCTAAGTAAGATTTACGGTGAAGTAAAAGAAGTTGAAAAGCAAAATGAAGTAGAGAAGGCCATCGAAAAAGTGGCTGTTCAAAGCAATAAATACGAACAAGTGCGAATATTGAAAAAATCGTTTTAATGCAGTTGCAAAAACCGCAGTATAAATCAATGTCTGACGAAGGACTCATGCGTTCTATCTCCAATGGAGATAAGAGAGCGTTTGATGAATTGTACGCCAGATATTCTGGACCATTACTGGGTTATTTTATGCGTATGCTTTGGCGCGATAGAGAGAAGTCGGAGGATTTTGTTCACGATCTGTTTGCTAAAATTATTCGTAAACCAGATTATTTTGACATGGAACGCTCATTTAAAACTTGGGTTTATTCAGTCGCAAATAATATGTGTAAAAACGAATATAAAAAACAAGAGGTCCGCAAGGGAATGTCAAATGGTTTAGATAATCATTATACCTTATTCGATGACAGTGTAAATGTGATAGGTGAGGTACAAGATGCGTTTTTTAAAGAGGCATTTGAAGAAAGTATGAAAAAGCTAGATGATAAACATCGAGAAGCATTTGCGCTAAGACATATTGAAGGACTTTCAATAAAAGAAATTGCAGAAGTACTGGAAATAAATGAGGGAACAATCAAATCACGATTGTTTTACGCTACAAAATACCTTGCTGAGCATTTAAAAATATTTAATCCAATTGATAATAGATAGAAGTAATGGAAAAGGAACTCGTAGATCTTATCGCTGAAAAGAATTTCGATCAGTTAAATGCAACTGAAAGAGAAGCGCTTGGTGAATGGTGTGCTTCAGAGGAGGAATTTCAAGAAATGAAAGATTTGTTTTTTAGTCTTGAGGTGTTGAAAAATGAAAATAGAATGACTCCAAAGCAGGAAACAAAAAACTCACTCGATGATATTTTTGCATCCACCCATGCAGAACCAAAAACGATTTTGTGGTATAATACCGTATGGTTGACTGTTTATCCAAAAGAGAAAGCGGTGTTTCGTCGCCCATTAATACAAATGGCTGCAGCAGTTGTTTTACTTGTATTAATATCTCCTTTGTTTTTTCAAACAGCAATAGAAACTGGAAAAGTTCAAACTGCTAAAAACGATGTTAAGCCAACTGAAGAACCAAAAATCGAAAATGAATTAGAAAAACAAACTGACGTTAAAGTTGAATCAACTCTTGTTAGCAATAAGGCTATTTCTCAAGATGACGATAAGGAAGTTTTAGTTGCACAAGTTGAAGATCTACCTTCAACTGAAATAATCGATGGACTAAAAAGAGAAGATGTTGAATTTGCTTCTGTTGCGCCATCAGTTGCTGCTGGAACTGCTTTTGATCACCCAGACGGGATTTTTAAGGAAGAAAAAACAATTGCATTTTCACAAGCAGCGAAAGATCAACCAGGATTTTTGGACTTACTAACTGCGACGTTCTAACCATTTTTAGACAGCATAAAAAACGCCTCGATAATTGTTGTCGAGGCGTTTTTTGCTTAAAGCGTTTTGTTTTTATTTCTTGTAAAAAGGCAGTTTAACTACTTTCGCTTTTACCCCTTTTTCACGGATTGAAATATATATTTCTGAATCAATCGCAGCATGCTCTGTCGTTACATAACCTAAACCAATAGCAATTTTCATTGATGGTGACATCGTTCCTGAAGTTACTTTTCCTATAACATTTCCGTTCGCATCTTCGATAGGGTAGTCGTGACGTGGAATTCCACGGTCAACCATTTCAAAAGCTACCAATTTACGTGTTACACCAGCTTCTTTTTGTTTTTTAAGAAATTCTGAATCAACAAATTCTTTTGTGAATTTTGTAATCCAACCAAGACCTGCTTCCAAAGGTGAAGTAGTATCATCAATATCATTTCCATATAAGCAGAAGCCCATTTCCAATCTCAATGTATCTCTAGCAGCTAAACCAATTGGTTTGATTCCAAAAGCAGCTCCGGCATCGAAAACATTGTCCCAAACTTGTTCAACTTCATTGTTTTTGCAATAAATTTCAAAACCACCCGATCCAGTGTATCCTGTAGCTGAAATGATGACATGCTCAATTCCTGCAAAATCACCTACTTCAAAGTGATAATAGTTAATTTCAGAAAGATTTACGGAAGTAAGTGCTTGCATTGCCTCAACAGCTTTCGGTCCTTGAATTGCCAAAAGAGAGTAATCATCGGATAGATTTTTCATTTCAACACCTAAATCATTGTGTGAAGAAATCCAATTCCAATCTTTTTCAATGTTCGATGCATTTACCACCAAAAGATATTGTTCCTCCTTCATGCGGTAAATGATTAAATCATCTACAATTCCACCTTTACCATTCGGCAAGCAAGAATATTGTGCTCTTCCGATAGTTAAAGTTGAAGCATCATTCGTTGTAACTTTTTGAATTAGAGCAAGGGCACTTGGACCTGTCAAGAGAAATTCACCCATGTGAGAAACATCAAAAACACCCACACTATTTCTAACAGTTTCGTGTTCTGCGTTTACGCCTTCATATTGAACAGGCATATTATATCCAGCAAAGGGAACCATTTTCGCTCCTAATGCAATGTGTTTAGCTGATAATGCGGTATCTTTCATTGTTTAAAATTTGTGTCAAAAGTAATTTTTTTAACGACATAATTGGGGCTTCCTAGAACAATTCTGATAATTCTTTTCCGATTAAACTACCAATCGCAACACCCATACCACCCATTCTCACTCCGATTCCAACATTAGGCTTAACTTTTTTTACAATTGGAGCTTTAGTTGATCCAACACCCATGATTCCAGCCCATTTATATTCAATAGAGTAGGGAGTGTTTGGAATGATTACTTCCTTAAGAAGTTTATTCAGTGAATTCATTACTAAATCAGTCGTTTCCATTTGCGTTGTGGTTTCACCCTTGAAATCTAAATTTCTACCACCCCCAAGAAGAATACGATTGTCGACATTTCTGAAATAATAATAGCCTTGATCATAATGAAAAGTACCTTTCATTTGTAAATTGGGAATCGGTGATGTTACGATTACTTGCGCTCTAGCAGGCTGGACATCTTCATCAATTAATTGTGCTGCGAAACCATTCGTGCAAATAAGTAAATTTCTGGCAGTTATTTCCCCTTGAGAAATATTTATTAGAACTTTATTTTCAGTTGATTCAAAAGATAAGACATCTATACCGAACAATACTTTGATCCCTTTTTCAATGGCTTTTTGGTAAAACCTGTGAATCATTTTTCCCGTATTGATTTGTCCTTCTAATCGGTTGTTTATGGAAGTCTCAATTCCTTGAAAATTGAATTCTTTTGAAAGTCCAAGATCTTCCGAATACACTTTTTTTTCACCTGTGATTGCTTCAATTTGTTGATTCAAATAATCAATTTTTGAGCGTACAAAAGGAATTTTATCAGCATTTTTAGTTGTCAAAATATCCCATGAACCATTTACCTCTAATTCAAGATTTGATTCTCCAATAATTGACTTCAAATAATTCAAACCTTCCCATCGTTTTTGAACAGTTGACCAAACGGTATTTTCATCCATTTGATCGAGGTCATCTAATAATTCTGTTGCACTCCCAAAACATGCAAATCCTGCGTTTTTGCTGCTTGCTCCTGATGGTAGATATCCTCTTTCAACTATTAAAATGGAAGCATTCGGATATTTTTCTTGAAGATGAATAGCAGTGCTGTATCCAACAATTCCAGCTCCAACAATTAAAAAATCGATTTCCTCAAAATAACTTTGCTTCTCCCAGAAGCTTAATTGTTCGATGTTAAGCATGATTTTTACTGTGTTAATTAAACAATTTTACACATATTTGTATATTAATTGCATTCAAAGTTAAACCAAATCTGTAACTCGTTGTACAGCCGTTCGTTTAAGGTATTAGTATGAGGATATTATTAGCATTTATTTTTGCCGTTTTTTCGTTCCTTAGTTGGACTCAAGCGCCTGTTTTTCATGTGAATGGAAATTTGAAAAATCACATTAACGGAAAGCCAGAAGCGGGGGTAAAGGTTGAGTTGGTTCAAGTTGGATCAACCATATTATCCGTTACTTCGACATCGAATGGTAAATATGACCTCAAGGGTGCAATTGATTATTCTAAGCCTTTTGAAATTCGATTTGCTAAGGATGGTTTTGTTGCTAAAAAAATTGCTTTTGATTATTCTAAAATGAACGTTGAAGATGCGCCTCCAGGTGAAATTCAACCTTACAAGGATGCTGCAATTGATATGATTCCAAACAATCCAGCGGTAGATTTGTCCTTTTTGAATTCTGAACCGATTGGAAAATTTTATTACGATGAATTTAAATTTGTTGGTATTCCTGATGTGAATTACAACAATAGAATGAAATCCAAAGTAGAGAAAGTTCTGATAGATGCAGAAAAAAACAAGGCTCTAAATGATGCAAATTATCAAGCATTAATTAAAGCGGCTGATGGATATTACTTAAATAAAAATTTAGAGGCAGCAAGAGCCAAATACGAAGAGGCAATCCAAATCAAAGGTAAGGAAATGGAGAAGCATCCGAATGACCGTATTCTGGAGTTAGATGCCTTAATTGCTGCTAAAAACAAGGAAGATTTAGTCAATGCGCAATCAGACTCAGAGTATTTAGGCCTAATTAAAGAAGCCGATGCATTAAGGGATCAAAAAAAATATGATTTAGCCATTGATAAGTATGAGCAGGCAATTGCGAAAAGAGATGAAGATTATCCCAATACGCAAATTGAGCTGATTTATAAATTGAAGAAGGAGGCAGAGAACGAGGATAAATTCAAAGAAGCGGTTCGATTGGCTGACATGTTCTATACCCAAAAATCTTGGCCAGCAGCAAAGGAAAAATACTTAATTGCACAGCAATTAAAACCCACAGATCCGCATCCGATTGCTCGTTTAGCTGATATTGACGCAAAATTAAACGGACAAACAGCTGCTGCTGAAAAGAAAAAGAAATATGAAGAAGCAGTTGCGGCAGCTGATGTTTTATTTACGGATGGTAAATATGAAGATGCTAAGTTGAAGTACAAAGAGGCATTAACATTTGAAAATGCAGCAACTTACCCTGTTGAACGTGGAAAAGAATGTGACAAAAAAATTGCTGAAGCTCTTTTAGAAAAGCAAAAACAAGAAAAAATCGTCAAATTGTTAGCAGAAGGAGGGACTTTATTTACAACTTCAAAATGGTTAGATGCAAAAGCAAAGTACAGTGAAGTGAAAACTTTGGATCCAGCTAATTCAGAAGCACTTGGAAGATTGGATGAAATCGAAGCAAAATTAAAAGAAGAGCAAGATGTGGCTGCTCAAATGGCAAAATTCACCAAATTGGTTGCAGAAGGTGATTTGGCTATTAAAACTTTGAAATTCGCAGATGCATTAGGAAAGTTTGAAGAGGCCTTCATCATAAAACAAGATCCTGGGGTTCAAGTTAAAATAGACGATGCCAAAAAGAGGTTACAAGAACAAGAAGATAAAGCTGCACAAGAGCTTAAGTTCAATGAATTAAAGGCCGAAGGACTAAAATTAGCTACTGAACAGCAATGGTTAGCAGCAAAATCAAAATTAATTGAAGCAAATGCGATAAAGGTTGATCCAATAATTACTCAAAAATTAAAGGAGATCGAGGAGAAAATCAAAGCCAATGAGTCAATGGTTCAATTGGAGAAAGATTACCAAGATTTAATTGCTCAGGCTCAATCGAAAGAAACAAGCAAAGAGTATGACGGAGCAATTGCGAAATATAAAGAGGCATCATTGAAAAAGCCTGCTGAGCAAATGCCAAGAGAAAAGATTATAGAATTAACTGAATTAAAGAAAAATAATCTTTTAGCCGCAGAGAATGAAATTAAATATAACGCAGCTCTAAAACGCGGTGACGATTTTATGGCTCAGCAAAAATACTTGGAAGCCATAAAAGAATTTAATACTGCAAATGGCTTAAAACCTGAAGAAAAAGAACCAGTTGATAAAGCCGCAGAAGCTGAGCGATTGGAAAAAACTAAAAGTAGTGATCAAGATCAAGCTTTTGAAAAAATGTTGAATGCTGCTCAAACAAAACTAGATGAGAAGGATTTTGCTAAAGCAAGAGAATTGGCAGACCGCGCTGCCAAGGTTCGCGTAAATGATGAACGACCAAAAGAATTGCTTGATAAAATTACCTTGGCTGAAAATTTAGAAAAGAACTACAATACCAAGATAGCCGAGGCTGAAAAATTGGCAGCAGAGAAAAATTATATGAAAGCGATTGCTGCATTTGAACAAGCGAAAATATTTAAAGCAGATGCAACAGAACCCCAAGAACGCATTGATGAAATAAATAAAATCATCGCGGATGCTTCATTGGTTGCCGAAAAGGAAGCTCTTTACAAGGATTTCATGAACAAAGGTGCTTTAAGTGAAAAAGCGAAGAATTGGGAACAAGCACTGTTGAATTATCAGAATGCATTGAATCTAAAAGAGAAGGATCAACCAGCTCAGAATAAAATTGATGAAATGCAACAAATTTTGGATGATTTGGCAAATGCATCGAAAAGTGAACTTGAGAAATTGAACAAGTTTAATGCACTCATTAAGGAGGCAGATGATTTGTTTGCCAATGAAGATTACCTTTCAGCAAAAGCAAAGTATGAGTCTGCACTCGCTATTATTGGCGATAATGCCTATGCAATTAGTCAAGTACAAGAATGTCAAAAAAGAGAGATTATAAGAAGCGAAGGTGAAGTAGAGAAAAATTATCAGAAAATTGTTGATAAAGGCGATGAGAATTTTAATGTAAAGGATTATGAAAAAGCAAAGGAGTATTACAATCGTGCCCTATCGATTCGAAATGTAGATCCATATCCAAAGCAGAAATTAGCTGAAATTGAAGCAATTGTGAACCCAGTAGTTATAGTTGAACAATCGATTACATTAGAACCACTTGGAGAACCTTTCCAAGAAAATTCGATTATGGATGGTTACGCTGCGCTAGTTCAAGCTGATATAGAAAGAAAGAATATCAAGGACGAAAAAGTAGAGCGTAAAGTTAATCGTGCGATTGAAACTGAAGAGGCTATTAGCGATTTGAAAGTACAGCAGCAGTTAGATAATACGAATGAAATTGAAAATATCATTATTAAGATTGGTGAAACAAATACGGAATCTGATTTAAATCGCGAGGCTATTGTTCGTGCATTGCGCGAGGCCGATTCAGAATACACTTCGATAGCTGCTGAAGAATCTGCATTTAAACAAGCTGATTTAGTTAAATCACAGGGAAGAATTGAAGATGTTATTAAAGAGACAGGGATTGACTACAATACTAGAAATGATGTTTACGAAGACAATACGATCCTTCTTCATTCTTATGAAGGTTCGCTTCGAGTTGCGAATGTTGAAAGAAGTGAAAAGTATAATTCGTTAAATATAGATGCTGATCAAAAGTTAAAAACTGTCCAAGTAAATTTGGATGAATTAGCTCTTCAGAATACCGAAAACAGAACTGATAATGAAACTAAGTTGAATGAGGTAATTATTGTTGTTGAAGATGCTGAAGCTGTACGTATTGAAAATAAGGAAGAGGCCCTTTTGGGAAGTAATGCGATTATTGAAGTAGAGAATGTGAAAATAGCGGATAAAGCTGTTCAAGATTCCAAACACGCTCCTACCAATAATGAAGATCTAAAGGTAGTTTCAGAGGTTGTTTTGATTGCAGAAAATTACAGATCTGGAGTTGCTAAAGATAGAACAACTGATAATACAGGTTCATTGGATGCATATACAATTACGCTAGACGATGATTACACGGACCGTGAAAACGGCCGTAAAGAAAATACGGAAAAATTAAAGGATAACGAATCTGCACTCGTTTCGTCTGCAGAGCAAACGTATTCTGATGAAACCGTAAAGTATCTTCAAAACAAGAACGTAATAGAAAACGAGGATGCTAAAGTGATTGGTGTTCGTGAAAAAGAGGAAGCTAAATCGGATGAGAATGCACTTGCTGTTGAATCAATTGTAACTAAAGCAACTGACAATTATGAAACAAATACCTTGTCTGATGATGAACAACGATTAAATACGCGTTCAGAAATTGAGATTGTCAATGTGAATTCTGCTGAATACGATAAGATTACGAACGAAAAACAAGAAAAAAATGCTTCCATATCTGATGATTTAAATAAATCAATTAGCACTGGAGTGACTAATCTAGAATACGCAAAAACAGATAAACTTCAGCAAAATCAGCAAAAGTTAGATGGTGTTGAAGATAAAAAACCGGAAAGAATTAGAGTCGCAAATGCATTAGGTAATAAATACCCTGAAGGTGTTACCCAAGAATCGTTTACACAGAATGATGAAAACGGTCTAATGAAATCCATTATTACCAGAAGAATTGTTGTCATCAATGGAGAAGGTAATGTGTATGTTAGAACACAAACATTGCAAAGTATCACATATTCTAAAAATGATCAACCAACAACAGAAAATGTTTGGCAAAAGGAAACAACTGGTCCACATTTGCAAAAGCACTATTAGTCTATTTTTCATTCTTTTTCTGACAAGTTGCGATTCAAGCAATGAGGTAAAAGAAATTGAAGGCCATGTTTTTCAAGGTGAAACTCAGGGAACGACATATCAAATAATTTTAGCAGAAGACAAGGCAAATTTTACCAATGCTGAAATAAAATCTATTCTGGCTTCTTTCGATATGTCACTTTCTACTTACGTTGATTCGTCCATTATTACCAAGTTGAATCAATCAGAAACGTCGATTGAATTAATCGATTCGACTGGCTATTTCAAACGTTGTTACGAGGAAAGTAAATTGGTTTACGAAGCATCAGAAGGTGCGTTTGACCCATCCGTTTTTCCTTTAGTGGAAGGATGGGGATTCATGAAGAATCTAGAAACACCTTTGTCCAAATCGATGGTTGATTCAATACTGAAATTCGTAAGTTTTGAGAACGATAAATTTCATTCTATTGAATTTGATGGTAATATTATTCGTTCATCAAAAAAAGACAAACGATTTAAACTCGATTTTAATGCAATAGCGCAAGGACTTTCTGTGGATGTTTTGTCAGAGTTCATTAGTTCACGTGGGCACAAAAATTTCTATGTTGAAATTGGAGGGGAAATGAGAGTGAAAGGAACAAATAGAAGTGGTGAGAAATGGAAAATCGGTATCGACGTACCAAAAGAGGATACTTCTTCAAACGGAGTTCGACAATTAGAGAACGTCTTGTCGATTACCAATAAAGCAATCGCAACTAGTGGTAATTATCGAAAGTTCTATGTTAAAGATGGAAAGAAATACGCTCATACATTAGATCCTCGCACCGGTTATCCAGTTGAGCATGCATTGTTAAGTGCAACAGTGATTAGTAATAATTGCTCTACTTCTGATGCTTACGCGACTGTGTTTATGGTTGTAGGTCTTGAAGAATCAAAGAAATTTGTCAAAAACCATCCCGAATTAGGTCTTGAGGTTTACCTCTTATATGATGACAATAACACCATAAAACGTTACCATAACCGATCTGTTGAGGCATATTTGGAATAAAATCGAAGTAATTCAATTTCTTTTGTCAGTAACTAGTTTCATTTGATAAATTGGGTTTTTTATTTTGACTTAAATTCACCAAAAGAAACAAAATGAAAAGCAATAAGATTATCCTTCACCTTGCCATTGTAGCAAAACTGATTCTTTCCTTTTTTATTAGCTCCTATTTTTGGAATACAGACACGCTCTACGACATCAACAATTTACCTGTTTACGTCTTATTTCTATGTGTTGCTTATATTGTACTGCAAATGATTAGCAGAAAAATCTCAACTGCGCAGCATTGGTGGGATTGGGTATACTATCTTGGATTATTGTGTATCATGTTGCCAGTCATGTTGGCAAATGAGGAATCACTCAAAATGTACAATTACATCACCGATTATGGAACGCTTTTGTTGCTGATTCCAGTTTTAGTGGATGGATATTTACTTATTAAGCCAAAATCATCTCAATCATGAATATTCATTTTATTGCCATTGGCGGAAGTGCCATGCACAATCTTGCAATTGCTTTAAGTCGCAAAGGAGCCAATGTAACAGGATCGGATGATGAGATTTTTGAGCCTTCACGAACGCGCCTTGAAAAACAAGGAATTTTGCCTGAAACGATAGGTTGGTTCGCTGACAAGATTAATTCAAATCTTGATGCTGTTATTCTGGGAATGCATGCACGCGAGGACAACCCAGAGCTGTTGAAAGCAAAAGAATTGAATATTCCTGTGTTTTCTTATCCTGAATATTTATACGAACAAAGTAAGGACAAGAAAAGAATTGTCATTGGTGGAAGTCATGGTAAAACTACGATTACCTCAATGTTACTGCATGTTATGAATGCCTTGCAAATAGATGTTGACTATATGGTTGGTGCCCAATTAGAAGGATATGACTGTATGGTAAGGTTATCCGAAACCGCAAAAGTAATGATTTTAGAAGGTGATGAGTACTTAAGCTCACCGATTGATCGTCGACCAAAATTACATTTGTACCATCCTGATGTTGCAATTATAAGTGGTATCGCATGGGATCATATTAATGTGTTTCCATCCTTCGAAAATTATGTTGATCAGTTTGATATTTTTTGTTCCTTGATTCAAAAAAACGGGACATTAATTTATAATACGGAAGATGAAGAAGTGAACAAGCTAGGGCTAAAATACGCATCATCAATTAATACTGTTCCCTATGCTACACCAGAGTACGATGTTACTGATTCAGGAACGTTATTGAAGTTTGAAGGTAAAGCATATCCCTTGCAAATATTTGGGGGACATAACCTTCAAAATTTAATGGGAGCAATGTATTTAGCAAAAGAAATAGGAGTGGACCCACACGATTTCTTTACAGCTGTTCAATCGTTTACAGGGGCGGGAAAACGCTTGCAAAAAGTAGTGGAAACAAAAAATTTCACCATGTTTAAAGATTTTGCTCATTCTCCATCAAAATTAAAGGCTACAACAAAGGCGGTGAAAGAACAATACAATAATCGAACAGTGGTCGCATGTATGGAATTACATACTTTTTCATCCTTGAAAAAAGAATTCTTGCCACATTACAAAGATGCGATGCAAATGGCAGACCATGCAATTGTATACTATAGTCCTGAGGTTGTTCACCACAAAAAACTAGAACCTATTTCAAAAGAATTGGTTTCTGAAGGTTTTGGAGGAAATGTGGTTGTAATGAATGAAACGGCAGAAGTTTTGCAATTCATTCGTGCCCAAAACTGGGACAATTCTGTACTATTAATGATGTCGTCTGGAAATTTTGACGGAATCGATTACGATGCTTTAGGAAAAGAAATAGTTGACGGACTTTAAGTTTATTGTCTTCTAAAAATGAATTTACGGTAGACAATTGTCACGAAGATACTGTTCAATGTAGCCAATAATAATAGGGAAAGCATTGAGATTGCCATTGTTGAACCTGGACTATAAAAGGCTCTTGGTCCAGAACGCAAAGTATCGTAAATTTCTTTTTTCGATTTCACTTCAAAATCCTCGTTCGATTCTTTAATCTGTTGAAATTTGATTGGATCATCTAAGTCACGTTGCAAAGTTGTTTCAAATTCAGCAATCTGATGTGCATTAAATTCCGGGTCAATTTTAGCGTAATAGAAATATAAGAAAATACTCACGAGCATAACGTAAGGTACACCAGCACTCATTGCATTTTTGATATCCAATAAAGCATTTGAATCTTCCATTGTTTTCTTCTTGTGTAAAAACAAACCAATAGAAATCGCAAGTAAAACACCTAGTATGTTGAGCATGACAAGTGGAACAACATTAGATCCAACGATTCCTGTTGCAAAGGCTATCATCTTGATCCCAATCCACACAAGTGCGGCAATCATTCCTGTTTTTACTGTAATGCGCATAATTTGAGGTATAAAAAATCCCGATTCAAATGAACCGGGACAAAAATATTATTTTTAACGGGATTAGCTATTCATTGAAACGAGGAATTCTTCGTTCGAAAGCGTATTCTCCATATGTGATTTCATAAATTCCATGGCTTCAACTGGATTCATATCGGCGATAAACTTACGAATCAACCAAATACGTTGTAAGACATCTTTGCTAACCAATAAATCTTCACGTCGCGTTCCAGATGCAGTGATATCAATTGCTGGGTAGATACGTCGATTCGAAATTTTACGATCTAATTGTAATTCCATGTTACCAGTTCCTTTGAATTCCTCAAAGATAACTTCATCCATTTTAGAACCTGTTTCAGTAAGTGCTGTAGCGAGAATCGAAAGTGAACCTCCATTTTCAATCTTACGAGCTGAACCAAAGAAACGTTTTGGTTTATGCAAGGCATTCGCATCAACACCACCTGATAATACTTTACCAGAGGCTGGAGAAACGGTGTTGTATGCACGAGCAAGACGCGTGATTGAATCTAATAAGATACAAACATCATGTCCACATTCTACCATTCTTTTTGCCTTTTCAAGAACCATATTAGCAACTTTTACGTGTCGTTCAGCTGGTTCGTCGAATGTTGAAGCAATAACTTCTGCTTTTACACTTCTAGCCATATCAGTTACCTCTTCAGGACGTTCATCTATCAGAAGGACAATCAAATAAGTTTCTGGGTGATTTGCTGCAATAGCATTAGCAACATCTTTCAATAACATCGTTTTACCCGTTTTAGGTTGGGCAACGATCATTCCACGTTGACCTTTACCAATTGGGGCAAAAAGATCCATTACACGCGTTGAAAGTGATTCTTGTTTATGTCCAGTTAATTTGAATTTTTCATCTGGAAACAAAGGTGTCAAATATTGAAAAGGAACACGGTCACGAATATATGATGGGTGACGACCGTTGATTGATTCAACTTTTACCAAAGGGAAGAATTTTTCTCCTTCACGCGGTGGACGTATGGTTCCTTTCACTGTGTCTCCTGTTTTCAAACCAAATAATTTGATTTGACTTTGGGAAACATAAATATCATCTGGTGATGGCAGGTAATTGTAATCAGATGAACGCAAAAATCCATAACCATCTTGAATAACTTCCAAGGATCCCTCAGAAGAAACAATTCCAACTAAATCAAATGTATCATCAGATGGTTTTTCATCGTTTGGCACATGTTCAGGACGTGGTCTTGGATTCGGACGATTTTGATTCGGACGATTCTGATTTGGATTCTGATTTGGGTTGTTTTGATTTGGATTATTCTGATTTGGATTATTTTCAGAACGATCTGGTCTCGCTGGTCGATCATTTCGCTCATTAGTGCGTTGATCTGGACGCTCATTTCGAGCAGGTCTTTCTTGACGTTCGCGCGGTTGATTTGGCGCAGTTACATCTGATTTAGAAGATCCAACCACTTCGGTAGATGAACTTTCTTCTTTAATTTCTTGCACTTTTTCAGCAGCTACTGTCGTATCTTCAACTGGTTTAGCAATTTCAATTAGATTTCTTCCTGGTCGACCTTTTTTAGTATTATCCTTATCACTATCAACGGTTTTATTTTCAGAGCTAACGATAGGGTCTGATAAAACAGATAGTTCAGCTTCAACGGTTTCGGTTGGTTTAGCTTTTTCATCTACTTTTGGAGTATCTTCAGCTTCAATTGTAGCTTTTGCATCGTCAGTTGAAAATAAACTTGGTTGACCTTTGACTGGTTCGTTTACCGTGATTTGTTTGCGTTTTCTTTTTTCACGCGCGTCAGTTGAGCTTTCTGCTGGTCCATCATTTGATGCTGATTCAGAACCTGTAATTCTGGCAACTAAATCAGCTTTTTTTAATGTGTCGGCATCTTCAATACCGAATGTTTTGGCGATAACGCGCAAATCTGAAAGTTTTTTACTTTCTAATTCCTCTTTATTCATAAAATACAGTAATACTGTGAACTAATAAAAACAGGGTGTATCAATTTTGATTTGGATTGTAACAGCAATAGAAAACTGCCGTGATTGATGCTGCAATGATACGAATAATCTTCAACTCTGCAAGTTTTTTCTCTAAAAATTGATTTTTTATCAAATTTGTAAATTACCAGATAAAAGATTAGTTTTTTTTAGAGAATCTTTGAAATTATATATCTTCACAAAATGAAATTTTTTAAATCACTTTATACAGTTTTCTGGTATGTCATAATCTTTATGCATATCGGTTTAGTATTTCTAATCGAAAGTAATTTTCCAAATGCTGATCCAACTGGATTTAGATTTGCTCGTTATGTGCTAATTGCTTTGCTTTTTGTAATTTCTTTTAAACGCAAGAAATTATCAATGTGGATATTTTCCGCGATGATATTAGGAATTGAAGTCGGAATGGATTTCCCAACGTTTGCATTAGAAATGGAGCGCTTTGGTAAAATCTTTCTTCGTTTAATTAAATCGTTGGTTGCTCCTTTGATCTTTGCAACGTTGGTTGTGGGTATTGCCGGACACAGTAATTTAAAACAAGTTGGTCGAATTGGATTGAAAAGCATTCTTTATTTTGAAATTGTTACTACAATAGCTCTGTTTATTGGTCTCCTTGCAATAAATGTATCACAAGCTGGTGTTGGCGTAAAAGTCGAAGCAAGAGCGCAAGATAAAGAAAAATCAACTGAACTTTTGGCTCAAACACTTGAGCATAAAGATCATTTTATTGAGATTTTCCCTGAAAACTTTGCGAAATCAATGGTGGAGAATCAAGTGTTACAAATTGTAGTTTTTTCAGTCATTTTCGCAATCGGCTTGAGCATGGTTAAAAATGTGACCCATAAAAATACGATGTTAAGCTTCAGTGAAAGTTTAGCGGAAGTGATGTTTAAGTTTACTGATATTGTTATGTACTTGGCGCCTATTGCTGTGTTTGGCGCACTAGCAAGTACAGTTGCTAAATCGGGAGTTGAAATATTATTTTATTTAATGAAGCTTGTCGGGACCTTGTATGTCGCCTTAATTATTTTTGTGTTAGGCGTATTGTTACCAATTGCTTTAGCTGCTCGAATACCTATCAAGAAATTTATCAAGGCGGTAACAGAGCCAGTGACGCTAGCATTTGCTACAGCAAGTAGTGAAGCAGCCTTGCCAAAGGCAATGGAAAACATGGAAAATTTTGGAGTGCCGAAGAAAATTGTCGCCTTTGTCATTCCAACTGGTTATAGTTTTAATTTGGATGGTACAACTTTATATTTGTCTTTGGCCACAGTTTTTGTTGCTCAAATGTCAGGTGTGGATTTATCGATAGGTGAGCAAATTAGTATTTGTTTAGTATTAATGCTAACAAGCAAAGGTGTTGCTGGTGTCCGTGGAGCTTCTTTCGTTATACTTGCTGGAACTGTTGCTTCAATGGGATTGGATCCAGAAAAAGCGAGTGTGATATTGGCTGTTGATGCATTAATGGATATGGGTAGAACATCTGTAAATGTCCTAGGGAATTGCTTGGCTTCTGCAGTAATTGCACGAAGTGAAAAGGAACTTTTTGTAAAGGAAAATGATCTCTTTATAGACGAAGCTTAGTTTTTAGAAATATTCCAGTTGAGTTATCTGTGATTTTCACTAAATCTTCTGGAGTCCCTTCAAACAAAATGTTTCCTCCTTTTTTACCTCCTTCTGGTCCAAGGTCAATAATCCAATCAGCACATTTAATAACTTCCGTATTGTGTTCAATCACGATGATGGAGTGCCCGTTGTTAATCAATGAATTAAAAGCAATAATTAGTTTATCGATGTCATGAAAATGCAGACCAGTCGTTGGTTCATCAAAAATGAATAGGGTAGCAGGTGCATTATAACCTTTCGATAAAAAAGACGCTAGTTTGATACGCTGTGCTTCACCACCACTCAATGTGCTTGATGATTGCCCAACTTTCAAATAACCCAATCCAACTTCCACCAATGGTTGAATTTTTTCAACTATTTTAATTTCAAGCTTATCAGTCCCTTCTTTGAAAAAATTCAAAGCCGATTGAATATCCATTTCCAATAAATCAGCGATGTGAATTCCTCGGTATTCTATTTCTAGCGTTTCTTGTTTATAGCGCTTACCTTGACAAGTATCACATTCTAGGTGAACATCAGCCATAAACTGCATTCCGACTGTGATATCACCTTCACCCTCGCACATTTCACAGCGACCACCCTCAACGTTAAAAGAGAAAAATCCTGGTTTGTATCCACGCATTTTGGCCATGGGCTGACGTGAATACAATTCCCTGATATCATCAAAAGCTTTTACATAGGTGATTGGATTACTGCGAGAAGATTTCCCAATTGGGTTTTGATCTACAAACTCTGTTGCTTTGATTTGTTTTATATCACCACCAACTTGAGCAGTATTTCCAGCTTGATCACTCGAATTTTCCTTAATACGTCGAATTGAAGGGTATAAAATATCTTTAATCAAGGTTGATTTCCCTGAACCGCTAACTCCAGTGATGCAAACTAAATTGTTTAATGGGATATCAACTGTGAGATTTTTTAGGTTGTATTGTCGAGCTCCCGTAATACTGATTTTATTAGTTGAATTTCGACGTTTAACTGGAATTGGTATTTCCTTTTTTCCTGTCAAATAATCAGCAGTCAAACTATTTTGCGCATGGATAAGATCAGCATATTTCCCTTGGAATACGAGTTCACCACCAAACATACCAGCCATCGGACCAATGTCAAGGATTTCATCGGCTGCCTTCATCATTTCTTCTTCATGCTCAACAACAATTACGGTATTTCCTAAATCACGTAAATTGTGCAGTACTTTTATTAATCGTTCAGTATCTTTTGGGTGCAAACCAATGGATGGCTCATCCAGAATATACATAGAACCAACTAAACTACTTCCCAATGAAGTAGCCAAATTGATACGTTGTGACTCACCACCAGAAAGTGAGTTAGACGCTCGATTCAGCGTTAAATATCCTAAGCCAACATTCTTCAAGAATCCAAGTCTTCCTGTAATTTCTGGTAAAATCCGTTTTGAAACTTGTTGGTCATAAACGGTTAATTCTAATTCGTTGAAAAAGTCAAATGCTTCCTCAATGGGCATAAGAACGACGTCCGTAATATTCTTTTGGTTTACCAAAACGTAATTGGCATCCTTGCGCAATCGAGTACCACGACAATCTGGACATTCGGTTTTACCTCTGTAACGTGAGAGCATTACGCGGTATTGAATTTTATAAGTTTGCGTCTCTAGGAATTTAAAAAATCCATTAAGACCTGTAAAATACTTATTTCCAGTCCAAAGTAAATCGTACTCTTTATCCGTTAATTCATTCATCGGACGATGAATTGGAAAATCGAATTTCTGGGCAGAATAAATTAATTCGTTGAGGTATTCGCTCATCGTTTCTCCTTTCCAAGGAAGAATTGCGCCACTAAACACACTGAGATTTCTGTTTGGGATCACCAAATTCGGATCAACTCCAATGACTTGACCATAACCTTCACAGGTTTTGCAAGCTCCAAATGGATTATTAAAGGTGAAAAACAACTCATTTGGTTCTTGAAACTCCATTCCGTCCAATTCGAATCGATTGGAAAATGGAAAGAATTCCATGGAAGAAGATTTCACTATTGAGCATTCTCCGTGTCCTTCTGAAAAAGCTAGTTGAATTGAATCAGCATAACGTGCTTCGTTCTCTTCGGTAAAGTTTATTTCAACGCGGTCAACAATTAAATGAAGATTCGAAGTTTGATTGACTAATTTATCAGTTACATCTTCTAACTCTATTACTTCCGTTCCATTCAATAAACGGACATAACCTTGTTGTTTTAATAATTCTAATTGTCGATCAAATCCATATCGATCAAACCCTAGAATAGGACAGGTGATATAAACTCGCTCTTTGTCTGCTAAGGTTTTTAAAAAGTCGACTACATCAGTAACACTGTGTTTTTTGACTTCATTTCCACTTATTGGCGAATATGTTTTACCAATTCGAGCAAAAAGGATTTTTAAGTAATCATAGATTTCAGTGGTTGTTCCTACAGTAGATCTTGGATTGCTCGAAATGACCTTTTGTTCAATCGCAATGGCCGGAGATATACCTTTAATGTAATCTGTTTCGGGCTTGTTTAGTTTTCCTAAAAACTGCCGAGCATAGGAGGAAAGGCTTTCAATATATCTTCGCTGTCCTTCTGCAAATAAAGTGTCAAATGCAAGAGATGATTTTCCTGATCCCGAAAGACCAGTTATTACTGTCATCTTTCCATGAGGAATTTTTACATCCAAATTTTTTAGGTTGTGAACACGTGCACCTTTGACTTCAATAAATTTTTGCTTTGACATTCGGAAAACCTTATAGTTCAAAGATAACAACTGTTTTTGATTTATGTTTATTGAATTGCTTTTTCGCGATATCAAGGTTGAAACAGTCGCTGAATAACTATATTTTTATTGTTTTTTTTGTGGATTAACAATTTGTTTGTATTTTAGCGATATATAATTCATAAACACACAGGTCGCCTATAGTAAAAATATACTCTAAAAAGTTTTAAGATTTTAACTACTAAAAGAGTAATACTATGGCTATGAAGCGTTTGGACGACCGTGACCTAATTACAGAATATTTAAAGGGCAACGAGAAAGCATTTGAAGTGTTGTTGATGCGCCATAAGGACAAAATTTTTCGATTCATTCATTTGAAATTGAGAGATAGGGTGCTGGCAGAAGATGTTTTTCAGGAAACATTTGTAAAAATCATCAATACTTTAAAGTTAGGATCATATAATGAAGAAGGTAAATTTCTACCTTGGGCAATGCGTATTGCACACAACTTAGTAATCGATCATTTTAGAAAAGCATCAAAAGTGCGAATGATTTCTGAATCTTCTTCTTCTCGTGAGGATTTCAATATTTTCGACGTATTATCTTTAACGGATAAAAACATTGAACAGAAAATCACTTACGATGAGTTGGAAAAGCAAATGGTTGATTTAATTGAATTTCTTCCAGCTACTCAAAAAGAAATTTTGAAAATGAGAATTTTCCAGGATATGTCCTTTAAAGATATCGCTGAATCGGAAGACATCAGTATCAATACAGCTTTGGGAAGAATGCGTTATGCGTTGATTAATTTAAGAAAGTTGATTGATAAGCATCAATTGGTGACTGATATTTAACTTATTTTGATGTCATGAAAAATCATTTGGTTGTTGCTTTTATAGTTGTAGCAACCTTTGTGAGTTGTCTATTACCCTTTCGAGAAATAAATACGATTGCAGGTTCATATTCTACTCTCTTTGGAATTGGAACAGCTCAAGCTTCTGTGAAATTTGACAGTGGTGTTGATTTGAAGGTACCATTGCTTACCATCGTTTTTATACTGGTTTCTTACGTGCTTCTCAACTTAAAGCACACCGCTTGGAAAATTATTGGATTGGTAATAATTGCTTTGTTTCTGCTTTTTCAATTTTTTCTATACTTCATTGCCACGTTTCGTTTAGATCTTTTTGGACCGAAAACCACATCTGAACCATCTATTGGATTCTTTTCACTCTTGCTCTTAGCACTTTTTTACAGTGCATTTTATATTTTCAATTTTGTCATGAAAATTAAGGAGAAAGCACCAATTAAAATCAAGCTTGAAAACGATTTACTTGATGAATTTTAAACTTCTAATTTCATGTGACGCTCTTTTTTCTCCTCGAAAATATCTGCAATCGTCACTAAAATCCCCGTTTCTTCAACGTTTCCGAATTCCGGATTTACTGCAGTTCCAAACGTTTTCATCGTAGGCGAAAGATTCATATAAATATTCACTAATGGTGGAATAAATTCACCATTTTCACGAACTGCCGAGTTTAGTACTTTGAATCCATCTTTGAAATCCAATCCTTTCAATTGTTCTTCAACGTACTTTTTGTCGTAATTCTGAATCAAGGGATGAAAAGGCTTCATTAAATTTTCATTATCAGGGAAATAATGATGCATAAAATGAAGTAAGAAATCACGGCTTGCTGTATTGTAATTTGGATACATGGTTACTTTTCCAAAGAAATAGCGTATTTCTGGATTAAAAATAACCAATGCACCAAGTCCGTCCCAAATATTATCAAGGGCAAATAATCCTTTTCGAGGATTAACCGTTGGTTGAAAGTTAGGTTGAACCCAACTTCTTCCTAATTCAATTGTATAAGGAAGGTATTCTGTTATAAAGCGATCTGTAAAATCGAAATAATGTGTGGTAGATAAGTGGATTTCTCCTGTTGAATCGTCTATAGCTTCTGCACATTTAATGAAACGATAACCACCAATTATTTCTTCGTCTTCGGGTGACCAAACAATCAATTGTTCGTAGCAAATTTGGTTTGTATCAAACTCATCTAAGTCAACGGAAAGTCCTGTCCCACCGCCTGAAGCACGAAAGGTAACTTCACGCAAACGTCCAATTTCTTGAAGCGTGTTTGGTGCGTTTTTTTGATTAACAACATAAATTTCATTGTCACCTTTTCGTGTGTATCGCAGAAAACGCTCTTTCGTTAATTCACTTTTTAGAACTTCCTTTGATATTGCGGGGATGATTTCTTCCATGATTTTATTTCGCTTGATTTTTTAAATCGTAAACCATACGTTTAACGATTTGCGCTTTTTCTCTTTCAGAAACAGCAGGTAATTCCTTTGAATAAAAGGGTTTACCGACAGTAAATTGAATCGTTTTTCCTTTTTGTTTGAACATTTCATCTGAAAGATACAACATTTCAATGTTCATTTTGATACCAATAGCTTTTCTAAATCTAGAAAGTCGATAGAAAAAATTCGATAAACCACCTGAAATATGAATTGGAATTATTGCTTGACCATTTTTGTCGGCATACGTGATGAATGTTTTTTTCCAATCTAAATCGATTATCTCACCATCAATTTTCCTACTAACTAATCCAGCTGGAAAGATACAAACGGCATTTTCTGAATCGAACAAATCCGAAATTTGTTGACGCGTGGATACTTCATTTTTTCCATGTTTATTCACACCAACAAACAAATCTTGCAGTTGCGTAAGATTCATCAGTAAATCATTGACAACAAATTTCAAATCAGTTCGGTAATCTTGTAATTCTGCTATTAATGCAATAGCATCCATTCCTCCTAAAGGATGATTCATCGTAATTACGATAGGTCCTGTTGTTGGAATATTTTCCTTTCCAATAATCTCAATATTGATTTGAAAATACTCGATTATGGCTTTGCAGAAGTCCGCATTTTTAAGCGATTTATTTTCGCTTAAGAAAGCATTGATTTCATCCTGATGTAAAATGCGTTTCAGGTAATTGAATACAAAGCCAGGGATCCATTTTGCAAGCTTGGGACTTTTACTTTTTACCAGCCTTTTAATATCAATAAACCTTTCCTCTGTCATTTCAATACAAAATTAGAATATAAAAGCGCTTTTTTATCGAATTGACCTTTGATTTATTCACAATTGACTATTGAATTCTATGGGTAAATTATATACTTTATATCCTTCTTTTCGTTCAACTTTGTGTAATTTTGTCGTAAATTTTGAAATTATCATATGATCCAAT
>JAIOZF010000013.1 GCA_021740745.1 Crocinitomicaceae bacterium
CAATCTATCAAAGAACTATGCTGGACTTCAAGACTTAAGGACTTTAAGACTCCAAGACAAAACACTTTTTTCATTTTAAATCCCAATATCTCGTTCGATTTGGGAGGGCAAAGGTAATCACTTTTTTTATTCAAACAAGAAAAAGTTTATTTTTTTTCAGCGTGTTGTATTTAATAACTAAATCACCAATCCAAAAACGTGTACTCTTCTTTTTTAAATTTGTTACCTTATTTCAATTTTAAAGTCCCTTCACCGTTGTTAGGGGGTGCAAAGATATATACTCTTTTTATTCCTGCAAGGGTTTTGAACAATCTTTTTTTGAAAAAAATATAGCTGTATATGTAAGTCACTGATAATGGACTTTTTGAAGCTAAAAAAAAATGAAAAAAATTTAAACTTTCTGTTTTAATTAAAACGAGTAGCTATCTAAAGTAGTGCAATGGGCTAATCAAGTACAAAAAAAATCCCTTGAACACATAGCTTCTAATTGTACTATTTGTTCAAGGGAAATTTTATCTTGAGTTGAAAAATCAACTCATTAACTTTCTGCGATCCACTTATCGTCTTTCATTTCACCTTTTATAGTGACCATCTTTGTTCTAGCATAATCCTCCGCGGCAAGTATCATTTGCTCACGTGTATCTCTTCTAAGAAGCATTGCAGAACCTCCTGGCGACTTTATCTCGATGTAAAATCCATTTCTTAAACGCGTTGGTCTTGTTGCTGGTCTACCCATGAAAACTATCGTAATTAATTAAAAATCTTTACTAATTAACAAATAATCTTGTGATTTTGTTGCTTTTTATGAAAATTTATGAAAATTAAATTCACGATTTCACTGAAAAAACAATCGTGTTTCCATCAAATGCCAGGACAACTTCTTTTAGGGAGACTAAGGCTGATAGGTATTTATCGACCTTATCTAAAGGCGTGTTTGCAACCTTATATAATTTACTTAAAGAAATTGGTTGATTGATACTAATCACTTTTAAAAAGGCTTTTAATTCAGGATTCGTTTCTAAAGCAGATGCTAGGCTATTCTTTTCAACTAACCAACTCCTTCTAATAATCTTATTTGCAGGCATTATATACTGATTTAAGCGCACAAAAAACTCCCATTCTTTCTCATTCAATTTTGCCTGGTACTTCTTATTAGATTCAAAAGGAACCTTAACGCATACAACTAACTTTAGTCCTTCTTCTATAATATCATTCGTAAATTGCAGTGACGGCTTTATACATGAAGAAACTATTTCTGTTAGTTGATTTAAAACATCGTTTGGATAAACCCCCTTAACTTTACCATTTGACTTTACACCTATATAAAGCATTCCTCCTTGACTATTTGCAAGTGAGCATATTATTTTTGCTACTTCAAATTGATTATCTGCATTTTCAATGAACGCACAATCAAATTCCTGTATTTTGGGTATACTCATTGAATGATATGTTAAAGCCTAAAGTTGATTATTCCAAATCTTCCAAGACTGCAAAGCTTGATGCTTTAACATGGATTCACCATTTAAAATAGTTGCACCTTGTTGCTTTGACTTCAATAATAAATCCGTCATCGGTGGGTTGTATACTAAATCAACCACCAGATGATCGGATGTCAAATACTCAAAAGGCAAATCAAATTTACTGTCTTTATAATCTAAAGTACCGACCGGTGTGCAATTAACGAGTAATTTACAAGCATTCAACATGTGAATATTGACTTCAGCATAGGAAAAGTGCTTATCTCCTTTAGGATCCTGACTGATAAACAAAACGTCTATTCCCAAATTCTTTAAAACATAAGCAATTGCTTTTGATGCTCCACCTGTACCGAATATCAATGCGCGTTCATGCTGATTGGTCAAAAATGGTTTAATCGATTGTTGAAACCCATAAGCATCGGTGTTGTGGCCGACTTTCTGTCCATCTTTAAATTGTATACAATTTACAGCACCAATGACTTTTGCTTCAATAGATAGGTCATCCAGAAAAGGGATAATAGACTCTTTATAGGGTATAGTAACACTCAAACCACCGATTTGCTGCTCAAAGACACGATTCATTTCCTCAATATCAGCTAATTCAAAATTGACAAATTGCGCGTCAATTTCATTTTCACTGAAGTACCGTTCGAAAAAGGATTTAGAAAATGAATAGCCAAGTGTTTTACCTATAAGGCCATAAGTTCTCATTGTGATTTCTTACTTTTTACTTTAGCACGGATAATCTCAATGATCATTGGTAATATGGATAAACCAATAATACCAAAAATTACAGTTTCAAAATTATCCTGAACAAATTTCAAATTACCGAAAAAGTAACCTAACAGCGTAAGTCCCACAACCCAGGCAATACCACCAATTATATTGAACTGAACAAATTTCTTGTAACTCATCTGACCAATACCAGCAACAAAGGGAGCAAACGTCCTAACAATTGGCACAAAACGGGCAATTATAATTGTTTTCGGTCCATGTTTCTCGTAAAATTCATGCGTTTGATCAATGTATTTCTGTTTTACGATTTGTCGACCTCTAATTTTCCATGATAGTACTTTCAAACCAATCGTTCTACCTAAAAAATAATTCAAACCATCCCCTAAAATAGCGGCAATGATTAGTAAACCCAAAACAATCCATAAGTTTAATTCTGCTGTTTGTCCGGCTTCATTAACAACGCCAGCGCAAAAAGTTCCTGCTGCAAAAAGTAATGAATCACCTGGTAAAAAGGGCATTACTACTAAGCCTGTTTCTACAAAAATTATGAGGAATAATATCCCGTAAATCCACAAACCATAATCCTGAATCATCGCAAATAGATGCCCATCAAGGTGCAAGAAAAAATCTAAAACTGATTTCAAAAAATCCATTAATCTAAGTCTAAGGTATTATCAATATGTTCCTTCCAAGCTAAAATACCTCCATCTAAACAATAAATATTTGTCAGGGAGAAATCTGTCACCAATAAATTTGCTACTGCTTCTGCTCGTTTACCAGAACGACACATAATAACGATATTTGTGTTCTTCGGTAAATCTTCTACGCGACTTGGAATATCTCCCATTGGAATATGTGTTGAACCAATATTACAGGCATCATATTCATAAGGTTCTCTCACATCGATAATTTCGAAATGATTTCCATTGTTCATTGAATCGTTTAATTCTAAAGCTGAAATGAATTGCATTGTACTATAATTTGGTCAAAGTTAACTTTTACAATTAACAAAGAGTCTTTACGATTTGATAAATTTCCTCCTTACTTCACCTTCACAGAAACAATCATTTCAAAAGTTGCGACAATTTCCTGCTTTAAATCTAGGGCTGTTACTTGAATTGTCTTATTGATTCGTTCGCCTGTTAACTTGCTTTCCTCAATTGCTTTCTCCACTAAATCACCTTGATTACTTTCAAAAATCACGTTACTTTCTGCTCTTTTTATAAAATCAGCTTTCATTCCTTTAAATGCAAATGAAACTTTTTCACCTGATAATTCTGCGAAATAGAATACATGTATTCCTCCAGCGATATCTGCACCAACAGCCAATGCTCCAAAATACATTGAATTCAGGTGGTTTTTTGTCCTTCTTCTCAATTTAATCCCTACTCTCACGGTTTTTTCATCAATTGAAATAAGAGAAGGTCGAACAAAACCAATCAGTGGTATTTTAAAAAAACCTAACAAGAAAAGCATCCAGCGCATTTTCTTCAACGAAATAGTTTTAACTGGCTGCATTGAATTCAGATTTAAGTTGTGAAACGATTGCTGAAATTGGTCGAACTGAATGCACATATTCTATCGAAGGTCCAGCGCACCATACTGTTTTATAGGTTGAACTGAAGGCTGCTTTTTGCAAACTCTTCATCCCTTTAACAAAAACGAGTGCTTTCACCCATTTTTTCAATGTCTTATTCTTATTCAATAATCGTTCTAACCAATTTTGTTTAGTCCCTATCTTTTGAACATAAGGTGTATTAATAACAGAACAAGGTGTACCAGATAATTTGGTAGTCATCACAATGTCTTTTGCTCCATAATCAACACAGGCTTGCTTATATTCATCGGAAACTCCAGCTTCAGAAGATGCAATGAAAATACTTCCCATAGATAATCCAGCCGCACCCAAATTCAACATCTCAGCAATTCCTCCTCCCGTTCCTACTCCACCGGCTGAAATCACTGGAATTTGAACCGCATCAATTAATTGGGGAATAAGTTCTTTGTAGGAAATATTTCCAGCATGTCCACCCGCTTCTTTATTCACTGCAATCACAGCATCAGCGCCTAGTGATTCGACTTTTTTCGCATATTTCACATCTGTGACGTCGCAAAAAACCTTTACACCGGACTTGTGCGCCTCTATTATTGTTTCTTCAGGTGAACCTAAAGAAGTGATTAGAAAATCCACTTTCTCTTCACAACAAACCGTTAACTGCTCTTTGTAGAGAAAATTCGACTTATTTACTATCAAATTAATCCCAAATGGTCCTTGAACTTGATTTTTAATTGATTTGATTGCAGCCCTTAATTCGTCCGTATTACGATAATTCAAGGCTGGAATTGCTCCAGTAATTCCTGATTTTATTGCCTCAACAATCATTTTTTCGTTGGAAACTAAAAACATTGGAGCCATGATAATTGGAAATTCAATCCCCAACATTTCACACAATATTGGTTTGCTTGCATTTTTATTCATGTTACTAAGTTATAGAATTTATTATGTATGCAGAACTTTTGCTCAAAATATTTGTTGAAAAAAGTAACTATCAAATTGAACAACTTAAATTACTTTTGTTCTATGACAAAAACGCAAGCTTGGATAAAAGCACTTCGACTTCGAACACTTCCTTTATCTCTTTCTGGAATTGTATTAGGATCCTTCATTGCCAAATCGGCTGAATTTTGGGATTGGAAGGTTTTTGTGTTCGCTTTGAGTACTACCATATTATTTCAAATTGTATCCAATTTAGCAAATGACTTAGGTGATAGTATAAAAGGTACTGACAATAATGAAAGAATTGGCCCCATGCGCTCCGTGCAGTCCGGGTTAATTACAAAAAAAGAAATGAGGAATGCTGTTGTTTTTACCTCTATTCTAAGTTTTATTTCTGCTGCAATTTTAATTTACTTTGGAACAAAGGGGTTTACTTATGCTATTTTATGGGTGTATGTGGGACTTGCAATTCTTTGCATTATTGCGGCAATTACATATACTGTTGGTAAGAAAGCATATGGATATAATGGTTTGGGAGATATCATGGTCTTTTTGTTCTTTGGAATTGTCAGCGTAATGGGCGTTTACCCTCTATATTCAAAAGAAATAAACTGGTTCTTGCTCCTTCCCGCTTCAAGTATCGGACTCTTAAGCGCTGCTGTTTTGAATTTAAATAATATGCGAGACAGAGTGAATGATGCAAAATCGAATAAAAGAACGCTTGTGGTTATGATGGGTGCAAATGCTGCCAAAATCTATCACGCCCTTTTAATCATCCTTGCCTTAGTTAGTATGTTGATCTATCTTTCAAAAAGTACACAAACAACTGCATTTATTGGATTGATACCATTTATTCTGCTTTTATTGCATGTTAGAAAAGTACTAGCGACAAAAGACCCGAAAGAATTTGATCCAGAATTAAAAAAAGTAGCACTTTCAACATTTGCGATTTCAGTTTTAACGTCGATTGGTTTGATGATAGGATAAAATCAATGATTTGAATGATTTGAATGATTTGAATGAAAAAAAGATCTTATCGCAATATTGCAATTTAGCTATATTTAAAAGTTGCTAAGTTTAAAGATTGCTAACTTTAAATGTTTAAATGTTTAAATGTTCAAATGTTCAAATGTTCAAATGTTCAAATGTTCAAATGTTCAAATTATACAATTAACCTCCCTAATCCCAATAAATTCAACAACAATAAGTAAATGACAACAAACGTATCTCATCTCGAACTTCACTTTAAACGTCCAGCGGGCACAAGTAGAGGTGTTATGCAAAATAAAAACAGTTGGATAATCAAACTAACTGCAAATAACATTGAAGGTATTGGCGAAATTAGTGTTATTGAAGGTTTATCACCGGATTATTACGATAGAGTAACTTTTGAATCAACAATCGATGAAGTATGCTCCCGCTTAGAAGCTTCGGAAGGAAATATAGCTCGTGGATTCGATATAGCCGCAACATTAAATGATTTTCCCTCAATTAAATTTGGATTAGAAACGGCCTTGCTTGACCTTCAAAATGGTGGCAATGGAATTATCTTCAATAACGACTTTACGAAAGGTATTCGCAAATTACCCATCAATGGATTGGTATGGATGGGCGACGAATCATTTATGAAGGATCAAATTGCAGAAAAACTCGCTGATGGCTATACCACCATAAAAATGAAAGTTGGCGCCATTGATATTCAAACGGAATTGTCTATTCTCACTTCAATTCGCAAACAATATTCAGCAAACGAAATCACATTACGTGTTGATGCCAATGGTGCTTTTTCTCCGACACAAGCTCCCGAATTATTGAAAAAACTAGCTGATTTGGAAATTCACTCAATCGAACAACCTATAAAAGCAGGACAATGGGAAGCAATGGCTGAACTTTGTCATTTCACTCCTACTCCAATCGCTTTGGATGAAGAATTAATTGGGATAAACGATATCCACCAAAAAATAACATTGTTGGAAACAATTCAACCACAGTATATCATTCTTAAGCCAAGTTTGCACGGTGGAATAAGTGGAACGCAAGAGTGGATTGAACTTGCAGAAAATAAAAATATTCCCTGGTGGATGACATCTGCCCTAGAATCCAATATCGGACTTGCGGCTATTTGTCAACTTACCGCAGAATATCAAAATAATCTTCCACAAGGATTAGGAACAGGATCATTATATACCAACAATATTGAAAGCGACCTCATCGTCGAAAACGGATTCATTCGAAGATCGAAATTGAATCCTTAATTCCAAATTACTCCAGAGCTATCGGGATCCCGAATTTTTAGTAACGATCTCTCTTACCGAACCAAGTTTTCTTTCCTTTGTTCTTTGCAGCAGCTTGTTTTTGTTCGATAGTTGGTCGAGGTTTTGCTCCACCATTTCGTTGTTCACGTGGCGGACGAGCGCCTCTTTGTTCTTTCTTCTCGATGACAAAAACTTCCATTGGGTATGGATGCTCCTCAATAACGGGAATTGATTGATGGATTAATTTTTCAATATCCTTCAAATATGCTTTTTCTTCATAATCACAGAAAGAAATCGCTGTTCCTTTATTTCCAGCTCTACCTGTTCTTCCGATACGGTGAACATAGGTTTCAGAAATATTTGGCAATTCAAAATTGATAACCAACTCCATTTCTTCAACATCAATACCACGAGCAGCAATATCTGTTGCTACGAGCACACGTATTGTTTTGTCCTTGAAATTACTTAAAGCACGTTGACGGTTATTTTGACTCTTATTTCCGTGAATCGCATCTGCTTTAATGTTGTGTTTAGCTAAATGCTTCACCACTTTATCAGCACCATGTTTCGTTCTTGTAAAAACCAAAACAGAAGTTGCTGGTTGTTCGTTCAAAACATCTACCAAAAGCGCATTTTTATTTCCTTTATCAACGAAATACAATGATTGCTTAATGATTTCAGCAGTTGAAGAAACAGGAGTTACTTCTACACGAACTGGATCTTGTAAGATAGTTCCCGCTAATTTTAATATTTCCGGAGCCATTGTGGCTGAGAAAAATAAATTTTGTCGTTTATCCGGTAAAGCTTTGATCAATTTATTCACATCGTGAATAAAACCCATGTCGAGCATTCTATCTGCCTCATCCAAAACGAATATTTCTACATCACGAATGGAGATGAAACCTTGCATCATTAGGTCTAGCAATCGGCCTGGTGTTGCCACCAAAATGTCAACTCCTTGTTGAAGGACACCTGTTTGTTTATTTTGATTTACACCACCAAAAATAACGGTACTTGCTAAACCAGCATGACGACCATATGCCTTCAAACTATCACCAATTTGAATTGCTAACTCGCGAGTTGGTGTAACAATTAAAGCACGAATTTTTCGCTTGCCTTTAAATACTTTGTTTTCACTTAAAAGTTGAATGATTGGAATAGAAAAAGCTGCTGTTTTTCCTGTACCAGTTTGGGCACATCCCATTAAATCATTTCCTGCTAAAACGAGAGGAATTGCTTGTTCTTGAATGGGTGTTGGGATTGTGTAACCTTCTTCTTCTATTGCTTTAAGAATAGGTTGGATAATGTTTAATTCACTAAATTGCATGTATAAATTGTTGTCAGAAAATGACTTTGTATTTTCAAAAGGAAATTCTGTATTAAAAGACAAAGGTAAGTTATAATATCGGGAATCTAAGATATTTCTGTATTTCAAACTATAATCAAAGCAAAAACAAAAAAGGGTAACATTAAAAATGCTACCCTTTCTAATCAAAAGAATTGTTTTTATTTTATCAGCTTACGTGTAATAATTTTACCGTTTGATTCAATATTTAGGAAATAAGTTCCACTTGAAACATTCATTGTATTCAATTGAATTTCACTTTCATCATTAAACACAGTTTCAATTAAAATTCTTCCATTTATATCTGTCAATGAGACATTTCCAGTCAACGGTTCCTCAAACGAAATAGATAATTCACTATCAAACGGATTGATAATATTCAGCGCTATACCGTTGTTTTCAAGAATTCCCATTTGAGCAGGGTCTAATAAAATTTGATCAGTAATTTGAATGGTATTGATTTCTGAAGATTTCTGTGAACAGAAAACAATTAGTGAAGCTGAAAACACCCCTTGTGCTGGATTAGAAACTAAATAGGGAACATAATATTCTGCTGCAACATTCCCATTTGTATCTATTAATGTCCACGTTACCATTACAGAATCAATGCTGAAATAAGTATAACTGCTAATACCTGCCGATGCGATTGAACCATAATCAAGAATACAGTCTTCAATTGTCGCTGTTAATAATGTGTCGATTACATTACCTCCAGGGAAGCTATTATTATTGAATATTAATATAGAATCAATCACTGGAGACGCATCATCAATGAATACACTTCCATTTGTAGTGCACCCAGCTGCGTCCGTTACAGTACAGTTATAACTTCCAACACACAAGTTAGGTTGTGATAAACTTGTTGAACCATTGCTCCATTGATATAAATATGGAGCAGTTCCTCCATATACATCTGCTACTGCAATTCCATCGCAAGATGCCATATTGCTAGCGTCGGTAGATGAAAACCATACACTCAAACTGTTACATAAAACTACGCTTGAATCTTGAATAGTTAAGCTTGACGTACTAGTACATCCATTCTGGTCCGCAACTGTGCATGTATATGTACCAACACATAAATTTGAAAGACTTTGCGTCGTAGCACCATTTGACCAAATATAGGTAAAAGGTCCAACTGAACCATATACATCTATCCAGGCAAGTCCATCACACGTTGCACTATCAGTTGCACTTGTGTAGGACATCGCAACATAAAAGCTCCCACAAGGATTAGCATTACCATTAATGACAAACGTATACGTCATCGGGTTTCCGAAAAAGTCATTATAAGTTAAAATATACGTTCCAGGACAAAGGTTAGTTAAAACAAGTCCGCCAGTTTGAATAATTGCTCCACCACCGGACCAAACTGGATTGACAACTACCGAATTTGAATCGATATAAGCAGCACCATCGCACGAAGTTGGATTAGATGCATCAACAACAGTCAATATATTCTGAGAAAAAGAACTTGATGTTAAGGTAATTGTAAACATCAATGCAACAAATAGTAATAGTTTTTTCATAGTAAGATTAATTTTAGCTTTGTCAAATACCACATAGAAAGTAAATGGTTACCCAACATGCAAATATAGTTTTTTAAATTAGACGTAGTTCATCAAGTTAAGGTATACCAAAAATCAAAGTTTTTTTAATCCCACCCTCTTTCGTGTTGAATCAACCTCTAAAACACGCACTTCAACATGCTCATGTAATGAGATAAATTGAGCAGGGTCATCCACGTATACATCTGCCAATTGCGATTTATGAATCAATCCATTTTCTTTTATTCCAATATTAACAAATGCACCAAAGGCAGTTACATTCGTTACAATTCCTGGCAAAACCATTCCAATTCTTAAATCATCAATCGTTCGAATGGTTGAATCGAACTCTAATACTTTTGCTGTTTTACGAGGATCGCGCCCTGGCTTTTTCAACTCTTTGATAATATCATCGAATGTATAAGCATCTATTTGCGGGAAATCTACTTTCTTAATTTCTTTTAAAACGGCATCATTTCCGACTAGTTCATCGATGTTTACCTTTAATTGTTTCGCCATTGCCTGAACAACTTTGTAACTTTCAGGGTGAACGGATGAATTATCCAATGGATTCTCTGCATTCCGAACTCTCAAGAAACCCGCCGCTTGCTCGTAGGCTTTATCACCAAGTCGTTTAACTTTCTTTAGTTCTTCTCGTGATCGAATACCGCCGTTTTCCGTTCTATATGCAACTATATTCTCTGCTAAAGTTGGACCTAAACCAGAGACATAACTCAATAAATAGGGTGATGCAGTATTCAAATCCACACCAACTGCATTCACACATGAAACAACCACATCATCCAATGCATCCTTTAACATAGTTTGATTTACCTCATGTTGATATTGTCCCACACCAACTGATTTAGGATCAATCTTCACTAATTCTGCCAATGGGTCCATCAAGCGTCGACCAATCGAAACAGAACCCCTAACCGTTACATCATAATCTGGAAATTCCTTTCTTGCAATCGAACTAGCTGAATATATAGAAGCACCATCTTCACGTACAACATAAACTTCTAAATCGCGATCAAATCGAATCCGCTTAATAAAACTTTCCGTTTCTCTACCAGCGGTACCATCACCAATGGCAATGACTTCAATTTTATAAGCCTGCACCAATTGGGCAATTTTCGCCTGTGCTGCCGAACTTTCATTTTGTGGAGGGTGCGGATAAATTGTTGCATTCGTCAATAAATCGCCTGATTCATCTAGACATACAACTTTACATCCCGTTCGGAAACCTGGGTCGATTGCCAACACACGCTTAGAACCAACTGGAGGAGCTAATAACAATTGACGCAGGTTGGTTGTAAATATTTTTATCGCTTCTTTATCAGCCTTTTCTTTGGCTTCATTCAGGATTTCATTTTCCAAAGATGGACACATCAATCGCTTGTACGACTCTTTACAAGCTTCAGCAACTAAAGATGCGCACGCATCATTTCCTTTGACAAAAAATCGTTCTAAACTTTCTATTGCCTCATCTTGGTCAGGTTGCGCCTTTAACGAAATGATTCCTTCCCTTTCTGCTCGAACAAGTGCCAACAAACGATGTGATGCACATTTATAAATAGCTTCTGAAAAATCAAAATAATCGCGGTATTTCGCACCTTCCTCTTCCTTGCCTTTTTGTAATTTTGACACAAGGATAGATTTACGTTGAAATAATTGGCGCATTCTTGCCCTCGCAACAGCATTTTCATTCATCCATTCTGCCATAATATCCTTTGCGCCAGCAATCGCCATTTCTTCATCTAAGACTTCACCTTTTACAAATTTTTCTGCCATATATTCAGGATCACCGCCACGTTGTGACATAATCATTCTTGCCAATGGCTCCAATCCTAATTTCTTTGCTTTATCTCCTTTTGTTTGACGTTTTTGTTTGTAAGGAAGATATAAATCTTCCAAAACTGTTGAATCAAAACAGGTACTTATTTTCTCTTTCAATTCAGGTGTCAACTTTCCTTGTTCTTCTATTGAACCTAAAATGGTTTGTTGACGAGCGATCAATTCATCATGCTTTTTGGCCAAATCACGAATTTGGGCAATTTCAACTTCATCCAAACCGCTTGTCATTTCCTTTCGATACCTAGCAATGAAAGGCACTGTTGCCCCTTCCTTTAGTAATGTAAGTGTATTTGAAATTGATTTTGGTGCTAGCCCAGAATTGGATTGGATGAATTCGTGTTGCAACATTTTATTCTATTTTATGAGAGGGTAAATCTCGCAAATCGAAGGACGCTTTGCAAAAAAATCTTTCAACATATAATGTTAATCTTTCCTTAAAAACTTAGCAACTTACATTTGCTTTCGTTAATTTGCTTGACGAAAAAATGTGAATGATTAAATACGTCTTGATATTCAGTGCGATACTTGTTTCCAGTTTTGTGATCAAATCGATCTACCAGCAGGGAAAAGCAAGCTATTACGCATCAAAATTTGAAGGAAGACGAACGTCCTCTGGAGAAATATTCAGACAAGACAGTTTAACAGCTGCACATCACAAATTGCCTTTCGGAACAATTGTTCTGGTAAAAAACTTAAAAAATGACTCGGTGGTTATTGTCAAAATAAATGATCGCTTAAGTCCGCAATCAACCAGAATAATTGATTTATCTTTACGTGCTGCAAAAAAATTAAATTTTGTTCGCGAAGGCCTGGCCAATGTTACACTTGAAAAACTAAATTAAAATGAAAAAAGTATTTTTTGCCCTTACAACACTTGCACTCATTGTTGCTTGTACTCCTAAAACAGCTGAAGTAGTTGAAGTAGTAACGGTAACAACTGAAGAAACAACAGAAGCATTAGTTATGCGTAAACCGAGTGTTGAGGAGTCTGAAGGAATGACCCTTTATAATGCTCATTGTGGGAAATGTCATGAATTAAAAACCATCAGTGATTATTCTATGGAGCGTTGGACAAAAATTGTCCCTAATATGGCTTCACAAGCAAAATTAGATGCTACTCAAGAGAGCAAAATTATGGCTTATGTAAAATGGCAATTGGGAAAGTAAGCTTCCATGCGGCGTAGTCGATTTCTAAAACTTATGGGTGGAACAATTTCTCTTGGTGCAATTGGTTCATAATTATCCTTTGCTTTACTCGCTTGGATTACGTGAAGAAAAGGATGCAATTTCCTTCTTTAACGATGAACCTATGGCAGGCTCGTTAACAATGACCTCCGTAAAAATTGGCTAATCCTTTTATTAAAAAACTATGTTTTCAGAATTTGTCATTTTAGATCTTTCAACTGTACTCGCAGGACCTTCAGTTGCAACATTTTTCGCTGAACAAGGTGCTAAAGTGATTAAAATTGAAAATACAAATGTGCCCGATGTCACCCGATCCTGGAAACTACCAAGTGAAAATCAAGATTCGACTATTTCAGCATATTTTTCTTCTATCAACTTCAAGAAGGAATATGTTCAACTGAATTTAAAAGATGTCAACGATCACAGCGAATTCCTAAAATTAGTTGCGACTGCTGATATCGTTATTTCAAATTTTAAGTTAGGCGACGAGGAAAAATTCGGTATTCAAGATGAAATACTTCGAAAAATTAATCCAAACTTGATCTGCGGCAAAATCACTGGATTCGGTGATGATAGTGACCGTGTGGCATACGACCTCATTCTTCAAGCTGAAACTGGTTTTATGTCGATGAACGGAACTCCAGAAAGTGGTCCCGTAAAAATGCCTGTGGCCCTGATTGATGTTCTCGCTGCTCATCATTTAAAGGAAGCACTGTTATTAGCGATTTTAAAACTCAAAACGACTGGAATTGCAAAAACAGTAACGGTTTCTTTGTACGATGCGGCAATTTGCAGCTTGGTTAATCAAGCCTCCAACTACTTAATGGAAAATCATATTCCACAACGTATTGGTAGTTTACATCCTAACATTGCGCCCTATGGTGAGATATTCAAAACCAAAGACGGTGATTTAATCACTTTTGCAATTGGTAGCGATGTACATTTCAATAAGCTCTGTTCATTTTTGAAATTGACTGATTTAATAGAACAGTCTGATTTCGAACACAACAGTTCGCGCGTTAAAAACCATGAACGACTTCAAGCACTGCTTCAAGAAAAAATACTGCATTTCACTTCCAATGAAATTCTTTCAGCTATGGCCTCTGAAAATGTTCCTTGTGGAAAAATAAATAATTTAAATGACGTTTTTGAATCCGAGAAGGCTAAAACTCTTATTCGTGAAGAAGTAATTGATGGAAAAATCACCAAACGTGTCACTTCAATCGCATTTAAATGGAAATAATCGTTCGCACTCCTTCAACTGAAAACGAATGGAAAGCATATTATGACTTGCGTTATCGTATTCTTCGTGAACCTCTAAATCAGCCTTTAGGTAGTGAACGAAATGAAGGTGACTTAACTGGAATTCACTTTGCACTCTATGAAAATGACATGTTGAAAGCAATTGCGCGTTTAGATCAACACGACAATACGACTTTTCAAGTGCGTTTTGTTGCTGTCGAAGTAATATCGCAAGGTTCCGGATATGGACGAAAAATCATGGAAGCAACGGAGCGAAAAGCCAAAGAACTGAATGGCGAAAAAATGATTTTGCATGCTCGTGATTATGCAGTAGACTTTTATCTAAAACAAGATTACACCTTAATCGAGCCATCTTATAAATTGTTTGAGGTACTTCAACATTATTTAATGGAGAAGATGCTCTAACTATATGTACTTTTGAAAAATCAGAACAAATATTAAGTACCACAACTTTTAACCAAAAATGGAAATTTTTATCATAATCATTCTAGTTTTATTAAATGGCGTTTTTTCAATGTCTGAAATGTCACTTGTTTCATCTAGAAAGTTTAAACTCGAAAATGCTAAGAAAAAAGGAAGTAAGGGAGCGCAAACCGCACTTGATCTTGCTGAAAACCCTACAAAATTTCTATCAACAGTTCAAATTGGAATCACACTAATCGGAATTTTATTAGGGGTTTACTCTGGTGAAAATCTGACAACTAATGTCGAAAACTCATTAAAACAAATAGATTCAATTGCACCATATGCCCACAATATTGCTGTTGGAGTGATTGTTATTTTTGTTACCTATGTTTCCATCGTTCTTGGGGAATTATTACCTAAGCGAATCGCGATGACTTTTCCGGAGCCAATAGCTATTGTACTAGCTAAACCAATGCAACTTTTATCTATCATTACTTCGCCATTTGTCTGGCTTTTAACTTCTACAAATAATTTTCTTTTGAAACTTATGGGGATTAAAAAAACTGCCGAAAGCAAAGTCTCCGAGGAAGAAATCAAATCGATTATCAAAGAAAGTGCTGACGGAGGTGAAATACAGGATATCGAACAAAACATTGTGGAGCGGGTTTTTGAACTTGGTGACCGAAAAGTGAATACGCTCTTCACCCACAGAAGTGAACTTATGTTTTTCAATACTGCGGACTCATGGGAAGAAATTAAAGGTAAAATCAATCAAGAAAAACATTCAGCTTACCCAGTATGTAAAAACAACAATTTAGATGAAATAGTTGGACTTGTTTTGTTGAAAGATCTTTTCACACCAACTACTGATGATAATTTTGAAATTTCAGCGTTCACCAAAACTCCAATATTTATAAATGAGTCAACTTATGCATATAAACTCCTTGAAATTTTCAAAAAGGAAGGTATGCATTATGGAATAGTGGTAGATGAATACGGGACCACTATGGGAATTGTAACAATGGATGATGTCGTTGATGCCTTGGTTGGTGATGTCACAGAAAACGATCAAAGTGAATACCAAATCACACCTAGAACGGAAAATACGTGGTTCGTTGATGGTCAATACTCAATTGTTGAGTTTATTAAATTTTTCGATTTAAACATTGAAGAAGATACTGCCTATGATTTCACTACGGTTGCTGGTCTGGTAATACACAAAAATCACACTTTGCCTGATATTGGTGATACCTTCTTTATTGAGAATTATCAATTAGAGGTAATAGACAAAGATGGTCAGAGAATTGACAAACTGTTGGTGACGCGTTTAGATTAAATCAACTTTTTTTCGCTTTCAATTTAAACTCTTCGTCACAGTCATTGCATCTGTACACATAATTGGTGTAAATCGGAAAAACAGTTAGCATAAAAGCGATAAACATTGAAACGATTCCCATGATGCCTTTCATAGATCGAAAACCACTGGCGATATTTTTAGAAGAACAATTGGGACACAAAATCACTTTGTCTTCGTCATCTAAATAAGGAGTTTCACTAATTTCTTTCAGAATAGCTTTTGACCGTTCAGCATCCTTTTCGTAGACTTTTACCTTTATTCCTCCAACAGCTTGATTCAAAAGAGGATTTTGGGTAACGATATGTTCATCGTAAATAAAACACTCGATTCCTTCCGATTCTAAACGAGAACTTAAGATATGTGCATCAATCGCATTGTCAACTACTTTAATGATTATTCGCTCCATTAAGAGTTGATTTTCCGTTTGCGATCTTCTACTTTCTTTGTGATTACATTAAAAAGTAACTTCGCATCTTTATCATTTAGTTTCCGTGCAAGTCGAATAACTTTACCTAAGTATTCAAATTCAACACGTTCTCCACCTTGTATCCATGGGGATGCTTCCCAAGCTGATTGAAATGAATGCGGTTTTGGTATAAAAAGGTTCATTTTCTTGATGTTTTCTAAATAATACGGGACTGATTTTCCATATTTTCGAATGGAACGCTTATAGTAAAATGCGACCTCATCAATTTTTATCAACTCCTTACCCCACATCATCCACATAAATGAACGGGTAACACGCACGGCATAATATGCCCAAAACGACATGAAAACATAAATGATAATTTCCTCTTGTTCATTCAAATCAAAAGTGAAATATGACCAAACTACAGCGGCACCAATGGTGAACCACATGGCAACCCAAGCGCCCATTGCGCCCTTTACCCATGTGATATTTTCAGGATAAATTACAATCGTCGTTTTGTTTTTGTCATCAACAAAGCTGATGCGCTCTCCAATCCATTTCATGCCACAAAAGTACTTAAATTTTCATCAAAATGAGACAACAAAAAAGGGCGACAATCTGCCGCCCTCTTCTATATTCAGTTGATTATTTATTGAATAATCAATCTTTTTGTAATTTTTTCATTGTTCACTGTTAACTCAACTAAGTAAACTCCTGAAGTCAATGTTCTTGTATCAATTGTTACTTCACTTGAACCATTTAATGACCCATAGTTTCTAGCAGCAATTTCTTTACCAGCCATATCTAACAAACGCATTTCAACACTTGCCTCAGAAGTTAAGTTGATTCCAACAGTTGTATACGTTGATGCCGGGTTTGGATAAACTTTAAACATAGCATCAATCTGATCAGCATTCATCTCAGAAATACCAGCAGATGTTCCTGAAACATAACCATTGGTTACTGCCTCTGCGATTGTAGCCTTTCCTGCATTGTCAATTCTACCGTTTGGCGCAATCAACATACCGATGATGTGCATGTCATCTTCACTCCAAGCCGCAGGAAGAACAAATGTAAAGTTTACCGTATGTAATTCTCCCGCTGCTACAGTTGCTGGGAAACTTCCAGCGAAACCACCAAATGAAGGAGCAATTTCTCTAGCCACATGGTCATAAACCATTTGTGAAGCAGGAACTGTACTCGGCAATAACTCATAACCACCCATAACTCCATTGGCACCACCAGCATAAGCATTCGATTGTGCATATCCCGTTGTTCCAGTAACACCATCTTCTGTTAATACACAAGCTATTTTATAATTGCTATTTGCTGCTGCTTGAAAATCAGCAGTAATTGAAACATTCAATGTTCTTGTTCCAGCATCCCATGTTGCACCATTTTCTATGAAAGCCGTTGGAGCGATTTGCAAACGAGAGAAGAAATCTGTTGCCATTCCCGATGGATCTACATCTGGACCACGGTCAACAAGTGCACTTGGGTAACCACCAATCAAAGTCCCAATACCTGTATCGTAAGTTGTTACCGCCATTGGATCATCATTGTGAACTGCAATTCCAGCCCAAAAATCAGAATAATCGTTTTCATATAAATCCATGAAAACAGCTCCACGTGGACACCACTGACACCATGTACCAGTTGCTTCCTCACCAACAACCATTTTTCCTAACGCAGGAACAACTGGAGCTACCATTGTTGAAGAAGCATCATCTGCTGCATCATCATCTTGACCGTTTCCGTTGATGTTACTTACGGTGTAAGTCAAAACATTTGAACCTGCTACCAACGTAATAGGATTTGTCATTGTGAATGCTTGCTCAACCAATGAATTCATTGAAAGTGCTGAATAAGACTGATTGTAATCTATACCATTGTAATTACATGTAATATCAAAACTTGTAACAGGATTTACCCCTAAGTTTCTTACTTTAAATGAAGGTACAACTGAATTTGTAGCAATATTCCCACCGTTAAATCCTGCAAAAGTCGTTGCAGCATTCAATACTGGTAAAACGTAAGGAGTAATTGTAGTTTCGAAATCATCTATGTAAAATTGAGAATCGAAAGGAGTATCTCCGTCTACTGGGAAAATATCAATTGCTTCAATTTGATTCACTGAATTAGAGAAATATCCAGCAGAAACGTTGTTAATAAATACTTCCCATTTGTTTATGTTGAAGTTAATTTCTAGACGGAAATTAAACCAAGATCCTTGCGGATAAGCTGCTGAAAAGCCTGCAACTTGATTAAATACTAGGGTTCCATTATCTCTAAAAAATGCATCAAGAGCATACGTATTTCCCATAACTGCAGTTTTCTGCAAATTGAAATAAGCTGCTTTACCTGAATTTACTTTCATATTGAATTCCATCACAAATTGACCTGTGTTCAATACACCGAAATGACGCACTAAATCTACTGGACCACCTGTTGATGAAGTTGATGAGAAGTATAAAGAATTTGAAGGGCTAGAAGCATCCGCATTTGAAACGTTTACATCTTCAGCTGCGTTATATGGATTACTCCAAGTAGTCCAAGCACCAGCACTTTGCGGCCCTAGCTTTAAGCCTGGAGTATATGAATCGAAATTATCGAAAAATGTTTGAGAAAAAGTCGATGCAGAAAGCAATAAACTTAATCCGAAAAGTAATTGTTTTTTCATGTAGTTGTTTTTTTTTGAGTTTTAACTTTCTAAAAGTACAATAAGAATTGCAATAAATGATCGATTAGTGAATTCAAACTTAGTGCATTATTGAAATCCAAACTATTTGAAGTATCTAAAATCTTGACCTTTTTGGATTGTTTGAAGCGTTTCATAGATCAATCTAATACAATTTTCCACGTCTTCTTTTCGAGCTGTTTCAACGGTTGTGTGCATATAACGGAGTGGCAAAGAAATCAACGCACTCGTCACTCCTTCGTTGGAATAAGCAAACGCATCTGTGTCTGTTCCGGTTGCACGTGAAGCAGCAGCGCGTTGGAAGGGGATTTTATTTTTTTCTGCAGTTGAAATAATCTGTTTCAATAAATTATTTTGCACCGCTGGTCCATAGGTCAACACAGGACCATCACCTGATTTTAAATCACCATTTTCAATTTTATCGACCATTGGAGTATGTGTATCATGACAAACATCTGTAACAATTGCCACATCTGGTTTGATGCGTTGAGCAATCATTTCAGCACCGCGAAGTCCTACCTCTTCTTGAACAGAATTTACAATGTATAAACCAAATGGCAATTTGATTTTCTTTTCGGATAAAAGTCGAGCAACTTCAGCAATCATAAATCCACCCATTCGATTATCTAGCGCTCGACCAACATACCTGTTTTTGTTCAGCATCATAAATTCATCTTCAAAAGTCACTACGCAACCTACGTGAACACCTAATTTCTCCACTTCTTCTTTTGTGCTGCACCCACAATCTAAAAAGATGTTTTTCATGCTTGGGGCTTCGTCTTTGGTTTGACGCATGTGAATCGCTGGCCAACCGAAAATCGCTTTTACGATTCCTTTTTCAGTGTGAATATTTACTCTCTTCGAAGGTGCAATCATATGGTCAGACCCACCATTTCTTCGCAAGTAAATAAATCCTTCTTTGGTTATATAATGAACAAACCAGGAAATTTCATCGGCATGTGCTTCGATTACAACTTTATATTCAGATTTTGGATTAATCACTCCCACAACAGAACCATAATTATCTGTAAAATACTCATCAATATATGGTTTAATATAGGATAACCATAATTTCTGGCCTTCAGACTCAAAGCCCGTTGGACTCGGATTATTTAAATAGCTTTCTAGAAATTTTTCTGATTTTGAAGTGATAATTTTAGTCATGACTGTTTTTTAGCTTTCTACAAAGCTAGTTATCCGTGTCTCAGATAAAAATGAAGGGTAAGAAACTTACTTACTACTGATTGTGGAAAGCGAAATCTACCTCAAAAGAGTAACGTTTCCTTTGATGATGGATTCTTGTCCATCGACACAGATTGCCTTTAAGTAATAATCGTACACATCTGGATCCATAGCTTTTCCTCTAAATGTTCCATCCCACCCAGACAAACGATTAAATGACTCAAAAACCATTTCACCCCAACGGTCAAATACTCTAAATACCATTTCTTCAACAAGTGGACCACGAACATAGAGTACATCGTTTTCATTATCACCATTTGGAGTAAATGCATTCGGAACAAAAACATATGGTTCATCACAAATAAAACCATAAGCTTTCACTAAAACAGTATCCGATTGTGTACAAATTCCATCTGTTACCGAGAATGTATAAATTGTGGTTTGATCAACTTGAACACTTGTTTGTTGCATTGATGGATTGGTTACACCTGTTGTTGGTGTCCAAGAATACGTATATCCTGCCGGCTGACCAATTAAGGTAGTTGTACCACCTTGAGGAACGGTGTATTCAGATGCTGTGGCAATCACAGAACCAGTGGGAATCGAACTGACTGAGATTAATATTGAGTCCTCCACTACACAGCCATTCGTTGCAGAAGCAGTCACATGAATATACTGAGTCGTTATTGGATCAACCAATACAATATTAGTTGAAGAGGGCGTTACGATTTCTGAAGCAGGTGACCATGCATACGTAAATACAATCGCAGGATTTGCATTGACCGCAGTTATCAGTGTGTTTTCTCCCTGACAAATGGTTTGATCAGCACTTAAGGTTAAATCAGAACCAATAAAATTGACGACGACACTATCTATTTCCGAACACCCTGCGTTTCCGGCCATGCAATAATACGTTATTGGACCAGGCGGAGTAATTGTTAGCGTGGAATCAGCAACAGAAGCATTCAAGGTATCTGTAAAGTTAATGTTAGATGACCAAATAAAATAAGTTGCCGTACCATTGCTATTCGCAGTTAAAGTGATTGGTACAGGCACACACAATTGCATATCTGCATCTGCTGAAATTTCAATTGAATCGGTCACCGTAATTTGCAAAAACGCTGTGTCAGTTAGCAAGCAAATGCTATCAGTCACGTAAAGAAAAATATCATAAACACCCGGTGTATCATACACCATCGTTGGATTAAAAATTATGGAAGAAGTATCTCCATTTCCAAAATCCCATAAGTAAGAGTCTGAATCGGTTGAAAAATTATCAAATGTTACTTCAAATGTCGCGCAACCAAGATTATTGTCAACTGTAAATTCAGCACTTGGTATTAATTCGAAATCAAATTTAAAAACGATATTGTTGCAATTTGAACTTAAGTTCGCATTCGACCAAGCACCGGCCGATGTTGGGAAATCCGAATGTCCACCGCAACCGCCGCAAACCGACTGATAAACAATACCATTTTTATCAAAACGAGATGTTCCGCCGTCAACATGCTCTTGAGCTAAATTTCCTCCTAGATATGATCCATATAACAAGCCATTAAATTCACGTTCGATCACAAGTAAATAAAAATCAAATCCATTTGGGGCTGTCGCTTGAAATGCATTGGCAGAAACGGGCATTCCTGAAAGTGGACTACTTTGTAAAATGTTTGCTCCCCATCCTGAAATGTACATGTTACCGCAAATATCAACAAGGAAAGCTGCTGGTGAGATGTTAAAATTTGCTCCTCCATTTCCAAAAACTGTCGAATTTAGATTTGTTGTTAATGTTGGATCTAACTTAATGACGTATTGGCTACTATTTGGATTTACAAAAACAGCATTGAAGACTGGAAAGGTTCCACCCGAGGATTGCCCCAAAATAAAGACATTGTCATTTCTATCTATTTCAACAAAAAAGGATTGATCATAATTTGAAGTTCCGATATAACTAGCATTCGTGACAATCGAACCAATGGGTGCTAATTTCACCACAAATCCATCTGCTTTCCCACCATTATATCCCGCTTGCCAACCTCCTGTAGTATATTGTAAATTATTCGAACTCGTTCCACCCACAAAAAGAATATTTTGACTTGAATCAATTTTCACCGAATAACAAGCATCATTGTCACTTCCTCCGTAATAACTTGACCATTGTAGTGTTGAAAGATTCGATGAAAGTTTAAAAACAACCCCATCCTGCATTCCAGCATTTGTAGGTTGAAAGGCATTCAACACAGGGAAATCAGTTGATCGTGAACAAGATGCTACCAAGCAATTCCCTGTTTGATCCAACATAATTTCTCCTCTAAACTGATCACCATAATTGGACGTTAAGGAATCATAAGCGGCAACTGAATTGTAAATTCCTGACGTAACTTTTGAATTTACTCCATCATTTAAAGATCCGCCCATATAAGTAGACGCCATCAATGTTTGTCCATTTGCACTTATTTTAGCCACATAAATATCTGTTCCTTGATTGTTGAAATAAACACCATTGAAGTAGTGATTCGAATTTGGGGAACCTCCTCCATGCGCGGTTTGATAACCCCCAACAATTGGAAAATCAGTACTTGAAGTGGATCCGTATAAATATAAATTATTGTTCTGATCACAAATCATACTTTGTGCTGTTTCCGTTCCGTCTATAGGTCCACCTCCACCAAGAAATGTCGTCCAAATCATAGTTGTACCGTCAGGTGTGTACTTTGAAATGAAAGCGTCTGTTATTCCATACGTAGGATTTGTCGGTAATGTAAAAGTTGTACTAACATTGTAAGCGGTTGGATTCGGTGTTGGATATGCATTTCCATAAACCATTCCACCAGAATAGGCTGTCCCATCATAACCGTATGTCGCCGTCATTCCAAAATTATCTGTAACAGAACCAGAATAAGTCGCAAAAACTAAAATTGGATCAATCACTAAAATCGCAGACGGATTATAACTTCCTAACTGAAAACGAACGGTTTCACCTTCCAACACAAAATCGCACTTTACCTCGCGTAGGTTTCCATTTACAATCTGATAAGCGTATGGTTTTTGCTCTATAATTTCACCCAAATCTGTCTTAACAACGAGATTTCCTTTTTTGTCAATCGCAATATTTCTATGTCCTGCATAGGTAAAAGAAATTTTACTGGGATCAGCTTTTGCTTGGACATGAAATTCATATTTTAATTGCTCTTGATCCTCAATTAATTTCAAATCTATACCATCATAAAATTCTTTTAGCACTGCTTCACCGTAACCCCTAACTTCTGATGCCCAGCGATCTTTATCGTTACCGATGAAATAATTATAATAGGCTTTTGTTGGATGTATTTTTTCAATCGATGAAACTTCGTTCGAACCATTAAAATTAAGGTGAACAACTGTTTGGCGAATTTGAGGTTCTTTCACATTGTCGCGTGGATTTCCATGTACTTCCTTTAAATCAGAAAAATCTTGTAAATGAAAAACGAATTTATGCTGCTGCACCCATAGGTTTCCGCCAGAAAATTTAGACTTGAACAAAATTGGCTCAACCCATTGACCTTTATTCTCTATAAATGAATGAAGCGCAGAATGTTTATGCTCTATTTCTTGAGAAAACAGGTTTCCCACAACAAAGCAACAAAGAGTCCACAAAGTGATTAATCGAACTAGCATTTCAAAAGTATGATTGACCTAAATTAATGAAATTTAATTTTATAGACGAAAAAAACTGCATTCAGGTTAATTGAAAATGATAAGTTGAAAGAAAAATCACCTCAAGTCCTTTAATTACCTTAAAAACATTAAATTCGTAATGCGACAAAAAAAGCGGCATTCAAACTTCTCAATTGTCTTCAAATGAAAAACAGAATTACAGCACTTTTCGGTATCGATTACCCCCTAATCCAAGCTGGTATGATTTGGTGTTCCGGCTGGGAATTGGCCTCTGCGGTTTCAAATGCAGGTGGATTAGGAATTATTGGATCTGGATCCATGTATCCGGAAATTTTAGAAGAACAAGTTTTAAAATGCAAAGCAGCATCCGACAAACCTTTTGCAGTGAATTTACCCATGCTGTATCCCGATATTGAAAAACACATTGAAACCATAATAAAACATAAAGTTCCGATTGTTTTTACTTCAGCTGGAAATCCAAAAACATGGACGGCACATCTGAAATCTCATGGAATTATCGTTGTGCATGTTGTATCGAGTGTGAAATTTGCGTTAAAAGCTCAAGATGCTGGAGTTGATGCAGTGGTTGCTGAAGGTTTTGAAGCAGGCGGACACAATGGGCGTGATGAAACAACCACGTTAGTCTTAATTCCCAAAGTAGCCAAGGAAATAACAATTCCATTAATTGCCGCTGGAGGAATTGGGACTGGTCGACAAATGCTGGCTGCAATGGCTTTGGGTGCTGATGCAGTTCAAATTGGAAGTCGTTTCGTTGCTACTCCGGAATCCAGCGCTCACCAGAATTTCAAAAATGTTGTTGTAAATGCGCAAGAGGGCGACACACAACTAACGTTAAAAGAATTAACGCCTGTTCGATTGGTAAAAAATGAGTTCTACCAACAATTGGAAAAAGCGTATGAGAATTGCGCCACAACAGAAGAACTAATGCAAATTTTAGGTCGTGGAAGAGCGAAAAAAGGCATGTTTGAAGGAGATTTAGTGGATGGTGAATTAGAAATCGGTCAAGTTGCTAGTTTGATTGATGAAATTATCCCTGCAGCAGAAGTAGTCAAAGAAATTATGACAGAATATCAATTAGCTCGACAAGAATTACAAACCGAAAAATATTCATTTGAATGATTCATTTTGAACGATTTAAATTAAAAAATGGCTTAACTGTATTGTTCCACAAAGATGTAACAACTCCAATGGCAGTTGTGAACACTCTTTATAACGTAGGAGCCCGCGATGAGTCTGAAGATAAGACAGGTTTTGCTCACCTATTCGAACATTTAATGTTTGGAGGTTCCGTGAACATTCCCGATTTCGATGCTCCCTTGCAAATGGCAGGTGGAGAAAGCAACGCATTCACGTCTAATGATATAACAAATTATTACGATGTACTTCCTGCTCATAACTTGGAAACAGCACTTTGGTTAGAAAGTGATCGTATGCTATCACTAGGTTTTACACCCAAAAGTTTAGAAGTGCAACGAAATGTTGTAATTGAAGAATTCAAGCAACGCTATTTAAATCAACCTTACGGCAATGTTTGGCTTGAATTGCGACCTTTAGCTTATCGAGTTCATCCATATAAATGGGCAACCATAGGAAAAGAAATTTCGCACATTGAAGAAGCGGTAATGGAAGATGTTCAAGCATTTTTCAAAAAACATTACACGCCTTCAAATGCCATTTTATGTATCGCAGGAAACTTTGAACTGGAATACATTGAAGAAATGGTAAACAAATGGTATGGCGATATTCCTGCCGGAAATTTAAATTCTCGCATGCTACCATGTGAACCCGAACAAACTGAATTCAGAGAAAAAATAATTGAAAGTAATGTCCCTGCCGATGCATTTTATTACGCATTCAAAATGGCTGAACGAAAAAATCAAGAATATTATTTAGCTGATATTCTTTCTGATGCACTTGGGCGCGACAAATCATCTCGCTTGTACAATTCTTTGAAAAAAGATCAAAAATTAGTTTCAGAAATTGGTGCCTATATCACAGGTTCAATCGATAATGGTTTATTGGTTATTTCAGGAAAATTAAACGAAGGCGTTTCATTCAATATGCTTGATAGAGCGCTTTGGGAAGAACTTGAAATCATCAAAAGCAAAGCGATGCAAGAGGATGAGCTTGCTCGCTTAATGATAAAAATTCGCACTGCTAAGGAATTTCAAGACCAGGGCTTATTGAATAGAGCAATGAACTTGTGCATTTTTGAGTTATTGGGAGACGCCAACGGAATCAATGAAGAACATGAAATTTATCATGCGATTCGACCTCATCATATTTTAGAAGCAGCGAAGACAATTCTTCAACCAAGAAACTGCTCATTACTGAAAGTTAAAGCCACTTCAAATGTTGAATAGAACAAATACACCCATACTAAAATCAATTGAGACGATTGATTTTGTTAAACCAAAGATTTACGACATTTCGAAGTCAGCACGCCTTTTCTTCATGAAGGAAGTGCCTAATGATACTTCTCGAATTGATCTCTATTTTGATGCTGGTACGATGAAGGGCAACCTAGGAATTGCCGCTTTTGTTAATGGTTTATTATTATCAGGAACAAAAGAAAAATCATCAATGCTCATCCACAACGAGTTGGATGCCTTAGGAGCATTTCATGAGTCTACAATTTCACATGAAAACGCAATTATTAGTATTTACGCACTGAAGGAAAATCTTATCCCTATACTACGATTGTACAAAAATGCAATAGAAAATGTCATTTTCGATCCACAAGAGGTAGAAGAACTCATCAATGATCGCAAGCAAAAATTCCGTGTAAACATGGAAAAAGTGAGTTTCTTAGCACAACGTGTCTTTCAAAATCAACTGTTCGATGGCAGTCCTTATGGTCGTGTTTTAAACGCAGAAGATTATGACAATTTATCGATTGCTGAAATGAAACTATTTCACAAAGAACATTACATGAACGGCCTTACGAAAGTGGTTGTCGTTGGTGATATGGCGCAAGACGAAATAGATGAAATAATTGACTTAACTGGAACTTGGGCAACAGAAGGAATCTCAGAATTCGAAAAAGTATTGGTGAATCGAAAAGAAAAAACACATGTTGAAAAACTAGGTGCTCTGCAATCAGCTATTCGACTAGGGAAGATACTTTTTAACAAAAGCCATGAAGATTTTATTGATTTCCAAGTATTGAATACCATTTTGGGCGACTATTTTGGAAGTCGTTTGATGTCAAACATCCGCGAAGACAAAGGGTATACTTATGGAATTGGCAGTATGCTGGCTGAATTGCATGAAACAGGCTATTTCTTGATTGCAACAGAGGTTGGGAAAGATGTGAAAGATGCCACATTAAAGGAAATTCAATTCGAAATCGAGCGTTTAAAAGCAGATTTAGTACCACAAGAAGAATTAGATTTAGTTAAAAACTATCTTTTAGGTCAGCTTCTAAAAAGTGCTGATGGTCCCTATTCAATGATTGATTTATATATGGGATTAGAACCTTATGGTTTAGATATGGAATTTTACAACGAATCCATTCGAAAAATCCAACGAATTACTCCTGAAAGAATAAGAGAGTTGGCTCAAAAGCATTTGAATTGGGAAGATTTTACCATCGTTTCCGCTGGATAGCAACTTTGCCTTAAACCCTGCGTCTGTATACTATATTCAGGGTTTTTGCGTTAATTATTAGCATGCATAAATTTTTACTCATACTTTTAATTCTTTTCACCTTGACTTTCAAGGCGGAAGCATCTCACGTTATGGGTGGAGAACTCACTTGGCAATGTCAAGGAGGAAGCTATGTTTTCACACTTGTTTTTTACCGTGATTGCAATGGTGCGGAAGTCAATACAATTTCAGAAAACATTCGCGTTTGGAATCATCCTACAATTACATCACTTACGTTGCCTTTTGTAAGTCGAATTGATATTTCACCGACCTGTAATCCTGTTGCTGGATCTCCCGTTCCATTGGACTGTGGAGTTGGAAATAATGGTGGGAATGGTGTTGGTGCAATTGAAAAAATCACCTACAGAAGTGCTCCAATAGCACTACCTGGAACACCTGGAGCAAATGGTTGGATTTTTACCTACGAAAATTTCTCTCGCAGTAACGCTCTGACAAATATTTCAAATCCATCAACATACGGGATTACACTAGCTGCAAAAATGTATGCTGTTCCAGGAGCAGCAACTGGTTGCATTGATAATTCACCTGTCTTTTTACAAGAACCTTATTTTGTAAGCTGCGCTGGAACACCTTATCAGTACAATATGAATGCGGTGGATCCAGACTTAGATTCTCTTTTTGTATCCTTTGGTGTTCCATACAATAATTTCCCTACGGGAATTTACGATCCACCAAACAATCCTATTGCCGTTCCTTTTGAACCTGGTTTTTCTTTTTCTAATCCAACACCCGGACCAGCAATTAACCCGTCAAACGTTAGTGCTCAAATTGATCCAAGTTCTGGACAGTTAACTTTCGAAAGTTCAACAACTGGAAATTACATTGTGAAAGTTTCAATTAAAAGTTACCGCAACGGGGTTTTGATTGCAGAAGTTGAACGGGAAATGCAACTCGCTGTTGTTAGCTGTATTAGTGCAAACAATCCTCCAATAATTAATGCTCCATTTGGCGGAGGATTATTCGAAACCACCATAAATGCAGGTACATTGGTGAATTTCAATCTGAATTCTACAGATATCGAATTGTTGCAGGATGGATCCCCACAAAGTAATCTATTAACCGCAACCGGACCAATGTTTGGGACCAATTTCACTTCTCCTTTGGGATGTGCAGTTGCACCGTGTGCGACTTTAAATGCTACTCCAATTATTTCTGGTGTGCAAGGTGTCAACTCAACTTTCAATTGGCAAACAAGTTGCGATCATTTAATTGGTGCCGATGGTAATGCCTTAGATGTTATTCCTTATCACTTCGTTTTCAGAGTTCAAGATGATTTTTGCCAAGTTCCTAAAGTAAGTTACGCAACAGTAACTATCAATGTTGTGAATCCCGGCGTAATTCAAGCAACACAAATCGATTGTATTCAGTCAAATGCTGCTGGAGACGTTACGATAAATTGGACACCAGTTACTGATCCATTTGGAACCTTTGTATCTTATGAAATTCACTCAGTACAAGGTGGATTGTTAGCGACACTTCCAGCGCTAGGCACTTCTAGTTACACCCATCTTGGTGTGACACAGCAATTCGACTATTTTATTGCCGTAAATTCTGGTTGCAACGGAAACACTGCTCGATATAGCGATACGATTTCAAATATCTTCTTGACATTAAACAATCCTTCCAACGGAACAGCTGTTCTGCAATGGAATAAACCTGCTGATCCGCCAACACCCGGAATGAATGGATATTACCACATTATGAGAGAATATCCTGCTGGAACTTGGACTTTATTAGATAGCGTTCCGTATGACTTACTTTTTTATAAAGATACCATCGATATTTGTGATGCATTTTTGAGTTATCAAATTGTCTTACCGAATCAACCATGTGATTTTATTTCCAATGCGCCGGGAGATGACTTTGAAGACATGTTAACCCCAGACATTCCAATTATCAGCTCAGTTAGTATTGATACATTAACAAATGAAGTCATCATTACTTGGAATGAAAATTACCAATCTGATACCTATGGATATGTCATTTATGCGTTTGATCAAAACGGCTTTATATATGAATTGGATACTGTTTGGGGAATTGGAAATACGTCATACACTTATGCAACAGATATCACTTTAGGACCTCTCTCCTATTCTGTAGCTGCTTTCGATTCGTGCTCAACACCTTCAATACCACCGACTTTTCAAACATCCGCAAAAGCAGATGTGCATACCAGTATGTTTTTGACTTCAACCTTAGACATTTGTGCGTATGAAGTTGCGCTTAGCTGGACACCTTACGTTGGCTGGTCGAACCTTGAGACCTATGAAATTTGGGGACAAATAGTTGGTCAAAACTGGGTGTTATTTGGAACCACAACAAATACAACCTTCACGGCTGATGTAATTGGATTGGAGGATTATTGCTTCTTTATAAAAGCAATTAATTCAAACGGAAATTATGCATTTTCGAATCGTACGTGTTTATCGATTGTCGCGCCGACAGATCCTTCCTACCATTATTTACAAGTCGCAACAGTTGAAAATGAAGCAATACGATTAAACCATTTAGTTGAGTCTGCAAGTGGTGTTCAAGCAATACAATTTGAGAAAATGGACAAGGATGGCGTTTTCCAAAACCTCGTTCAAGTTCCCATAACTTCCGATAATGTGACATATTTAGATACCGATGTGGAAGTACATCGATTCAGTTATACGTATCGTGCAAGAGTGGTGGATAGTTGTGGTAGACCTGGAACTGCTTCTAACATTGGGAAATCAATCTCGTTGACTATTCAAAAGGATGATGTTCGCTTGCTGACTTATTTAAATTGGACGCCCTATATCCAATTTGACGGTTCTGTTATCGGTTACAACTTATATCGCGGAATAGATGACGTTTTTTCACCTATTCCATTAGCTACATTGAGTAATGATGTATTATCGTTCACCGATGATTTAAACAATGTAACATTTACTGGAAAGGTCTGCTATTATGTTGAGGCCATTGAGGGAAGTAACTTATACAATAATCCTACGATAAGTCGATCAAACATTGCGTGCGAAGTTTTTGAACCAATTTTGTACGTTCCAAATGCATTCATGCCTGATGGAGTCAATAAGGTTTTCATTCCTGTAATCACGAATTTTGACCCAACAGATTACCGATTCACTATTTTTGATCGCTGGGGACAAGTTCTTTTTCAAACAACAACGCCTGAAGAAGGATGGAACGGAAGTATTGCTTTTTCAAATAAAATGGCTGAAACAGCAACTTATGTCTACATGATTACCATGCATGATGGCAATGGAATTGAAATTGTCAAACGCGGACATGTGACTTTATTGAAATAAGGTCAAGCAAAATTCTATCTTTGAACTGTGAATAGAATCTTAATAATCCAAACCGCCTTTTTAGGAGATGTCATTTTAGCTACTCCAGTTATTTCTGAATTGAAACGTCTTTATCCAACTGCTGAAATTGATGTTTTAGTAAAAAAAGGAAATGAATCCTTATTGAAGAACAATCCGAATATTCATTATTTGGTGACTTTTGATAAAGGAGTCGGAAAATTCATCGCGATTAGAAGCTTAATCCGCCAATTTCGTGCACGAAAATATGATTTAGCCATCAACCTTCATCGTTTTGGCAGTTCTGGATTAATGACTGTGTTATCTGGAGCAAAGCTCAAATATGGGTTTAAGAAAAATCCCTTTTCTTTTCTTTATTCTAAGAAATTTGATCATTCAATGGAAGGAGGATTACACGAGGTTGAGCGCAATTTATCAATCATCAAGGAATTTGGCGCTGAAGAGAAAAAACGTCCAGAACTTTTTCCAAGCAATCAACATTTTAAGAATATAGAACAATATGTAGGAGGAAATTTCTTTTGTTTTGCTCCAGCAAGCGTTTGGTTTACGAAACAATTACCAAAAGAAAAATGGGTTGAATTAATTCAACATAAGTCGAAAGAAGGGAAACTTTATTTGCTTGGAGGAAATGAAGATGTTGCTTTGTGTGATGAAATTATTCAAACTGCTGGAATTTCAAATGCATTCAATCTTGCAGGAAAACTAAATTTATTAGAATCGGCTGCCTTGATGTCCAAGGCGAAAAGAAATTTTGTCAATGATTCTGGTCCACTTCACTTAGCTTCAGCAATGAATGCTCCTGTAACTGTATTCTTCTGTTCAACTATTCCCGGGTTTGGTTTCGGACCATTATCCGATGATTCAATCGTAACTGAAACAAGTTTGAAATTGGATTGTCGCCCGTGCGGATTACATGGCCATAAAGCGTGCCCAAAAGGACATTTTGATTGCGGAAAGTCGATGGTTGTGTCGAACTAAATTTTACTACTGAGCTACTGAAATCACTGAGATATAAATTGGTTTTATAAGCAATGCTCAGAATGTAACACAGCCACTAAAAATGAGATTAACTCTATATATTTTTGCTATTCTTCTTTCATTATTTTTAATAGGGCTAGGATTAATAGGGAGTTTAGGAACAGCTGTAAGTTATAAATACGAAGTGGATGACCCAACTGTTAAAACCACAATGAACAGGTTAGACAATATCGATCAAAAAAATGAAATAGAAAATCTTGTAAATCGAAAGCAACAATTGAATTCAAATGCAATTATTTATGGATTTGTCCTTGTCTTTGGAATTACTTCTTCAAGTATCTTGATAATCAAAAGAAAGCGAATTTTGAAAAATGGATAGACTATTAACTATTACTAAAAATCTCACTGGGCTAATAATTTCAATTGCCTTTAAATTTCATAATTCATCACATAATCCTCCATTAAATAACCATTTCCGATATCAATGTTTTCTTCAAAAGCAATTGTAAAACCAATGTGCGTATAAAAATCAACTGCTTTATTAAAACGATTAACATTTAACGTTAGTAATTTGAGTTGCTGTTCTTTCGCTAATTGAGCCACAAAGTCAATTAATTGCTTGCCCAAACCTTTTCCTTGCAGATTGGGAAGAACATATAGTTTATGAATTTTAAGTTGGCCTTTATGAGGATAATTTGATTCAATTCCTATAAAACCTAGCGGCTCTTGATTTTCCTTAATGACGAAAAAACGGTGTCCCTTTGCCATTTGCTGCTGAAGAGTTTCAATTGAATACATCCAATTGAGCATATAGGTGAGTTGTTGAGGGGAAAGAATATCCTTAAATGTATCAGGCCAAATACGATGAGCTAAATCATGAATGATATGCGCTTCCTTTGAAGAAAGTTCAACAATGTCCATTTTACAATTTAATAAACGATTGTTGTGTTACTCGCCCATTGACAACCATGCTCAACCAATATTTACCCGCTACCAACTCCTTCACATAAACAACTCCATCCAAAATTGGTTTTTCGATAACTTTTCCTGAAGAATCAATCAATTTTACCATTTTAGGTAGTTCTTCCACCAAAGTAAAATGGATTAATTCATTGACCGGATTTGGATACAAGGTCCATGGAATTTCATTTTCCATCACTTCTGTTCCTACAGTAATTAAAGCTAATTTAACAGCATCATAGGCATTCAGTTTACCCCATCCCCAACGTGTACTGCCATTCGCTGGAATCACACCTGTGAAATTATCTGTTCGAGCTGTTTCAATTATAATATCCTTGACTTGTTGAGCTGATAAATATGGATTCGCCTCTAAAATCAACGCACACACTCCTGCTACTACAGGTGAGGACATTGAAGTTCCTGAAAAACGCGCAAAATGATACGTTTCCGAACCGAATACCACTGAACCTACTGAAGTGTAAGCTGCATCTGTAAATGAAGAAATTGAGGACGCAACGGAAGATCCTGGTGCGGCAATATCTGGCTTAAGTACTTCATCATAACGCGGTCCGTTACTTGAGAAAGTCGCAATGTTTCCTCCAACCATACTTGTTCCACCCGTTGAATATTGCGCAGCATAGGCTGCAACACTTATCAAACTATTTGAACACGAAGGCTCACTTATACCATATAAATTATCTCCTGCAATTGTTCCTGCACCGTTAGTAGAAAAAGGCATACCCCAATTTCCGACATTATTCGATAGTTCGGTTACATTCCAATAATGAACTTTCCCTGCAGCAGCTCGAGATTTTAGAAGAACACGTATGGTTGTATTCGTGTTTTTCACACGCAAACGCATTTGAGGACGACCATTCAACGGATGTGCTGCATCTGCAGATAAATTATACCAAACAGTATCTAATCCAAGAACTACAAACGTATCGATATAATCTGTCGTTGTCGCTGTTGAAAAATAAGGGCTTTCAATAATACTTCCTCCAGCATTGACAACTTTTATTGCTGCTTCAAATGGATTACCACTTTCTCCCCACATGTGAATACTTTGTCCCCACATATTTGGATTTGCTGAATAATCATAAAATTCAATTCTCGAAACAATTTCATCGTTATTGAATTGTTTTTTGATATGGAAATTCACGTTACCATTGTTTCCTCCAGAATTTGAGAATACAACACCTTGAGCCGCATAAGCATCAATTGCCTGACTCAAAAGTGAATTACCATCTAGTGTTCCTAAATGATAAAGTCCCCAACTCATATTAATTACCAATCGCTTTCCTTCTGTTACCGATTTTTGGTACATCCATTCCCAAGCGTCAAGTACAGATGCTTCATCCACTAAAAAAGTTGCAAATAAATAGTTTGCTTCGAATGCTAATCCACGATAATTTGTTCCTGCTCCACTTCCACCAGCAATTCCTGCAACGTGAGTTCCATGCGTACTATAACTATAGATATTTGCGGTATCTGTCCCTATATTGTACAATTCAGTTGGATCCGAAAACTCAGACCCATAATCAAAACCTGCCGGAGGAAATCCAGCGCGATATTGATCCCAAGCTGCTAAAATTCGAGTTTGAGAAAGAAGAGTGTCATAGAACATTGGAGAAGTGTAATCAAAACCCCAATCAGTTATACCAATGAGTATATTTTTTCCAGTATACGATTGTGGAAGGTTAAGCCCCAAATGAACACTATCAGCTCTAACATCTTTTACAGCTCGGTCCAAATCAGGTTTGATCTTTCCTGCCAACTGTAAAACTTCAATACCAAATAACGTATTAATCTCGCCTAAACTAAAAACGGGAATTTTTAAACTAACAATCGAATTAATTGGTTTCCCTGAAATTATTCCTAGAGATTGAAGTTCGTATGCATCAAAATTTGAAGCAGTTTTTGCTATAAATGATACGTAATATTCAGAATTGATATAATTAATCGCAAAGCGATCCATCATTACTTTGGTTGGAATACCATTGTTCAATTTTGCATTTTCTATAATTAGCTGAATGTCTGCTTTTGAATTTGCAGGTATTTTAACTTGTGCGAACGTAAATGTTGTAATGAAAACGGCTAATAATATTCCTAAAATGCGCATAATTGAGGTTTAACTCAAAAATAATAAAACCTTTTGTTTTAGTCCCTAATAAAAGTGAATGGAATGAAAAAAGTCCCATATTTCTATGGGACTAATATATTTATCCTTTTCCAGGTTTCGGCATTGGTGCCGGTTTTGGAGGAGTTTGAACTGGTTTCGGTGCTGGTTTAACTTCTACAGGTTTCGGTGTAGGTTTAACCTCTATTGGTTTAGGTGTTGGTTTAATTTCAACTGGCTTTGGTGTTGGCTTTACTTCAACCGGTTTTGGAGTATCAACACTTGGCTTTGTTTGAACCGGCGTTTCAGGATTTTCAACTTCTTTCGATTCAACTGGCTTTGTTTGTAATGGTTTTGTTCCAATTCCTTTTTTGGGAGAAGTTTCTTCCGGTTTATTTAAAACATCTGGATGAATTGTACCCTTACCTTTTATAGGTCGATTTTCTAAGGTCTCACTTGGTTGAGCAGGTGATGGTTGATTTACATTTGGAACTGGACGATCTAATTGTCGAGGCACATAATCATTTGTCGGATCCTTCACAACCGGTCTAGGATTCGGTGGAATTTGCAAATATGCTTGATCATAAATACAACCTCCCATTTCATCTTGTGTCACACCTCTTCCTTCACATGTCTTACGAGCGGCATCTCTTTGTGCAACTGGCAAATCATTCAATGTTCGGTGCACTCTTGGGAAACTTTCGTCTGTAAAGGCATACGTACTTTGTCCAAATCCATAATCAAACAAAGAGGTCATTGGTGTAATTCTGAACTGTCGAGCAAAATCCTTTGCCAAGAATGCCAAATATTCTTTTTCAGCAATGTCAGAACCTTGCTGCATTTGACTGTTTCCAAATGAAGAGAAAGCCATATAAGCAGGTGCGCGACCAAAACCTGTGTCAAAATCATCGTTTTGGCGGCCGTTTGCATTACCTAATAATCCAGAATAATTTCCTAAACAAGGATAAACACTTACTGTTAAATTTAGGAATGGTGATCCAGATGAGCGTATGTCAACACTTACACTTTCACCAGTTGGCCAATTAACTTGATAATCATCCCCTTTTGAACGAATTGTTCCGCCATTTGGCAAATAATAAGTAGAATTTTGAGGAACTACAATCGGAGAACCATTCAATCGAACTGGCGTATTTCTAAAATTATCGGGATAATCCTCAGCATAAATTGAAACACGATCTCCTCCAACATTCATTGCTACAGCAGTGTTTAACGAGAAATCATCTGAACGTGCTTTTTGACGCGCTTGAATTTCAAAATTTGAAGTACTCGATTTTGCCAACACAAATTCACCTACAGTTTGAAATGAATAACTCGCTCCGTCAAATGAAACCAAATGAGGGTCTCCATAGGTTCTCCCATTAACGGGACGACAATTTTGTTGCGACAAGACATTATTTACTCGACCCCATTCACGTTGATTTGCAGTATCGCGTGCAATTCTACCATTATAATTTACAGCTTCGTTTATGCGATTTCTATTTCCTTCGGGAACTATTCGCAACATCTCTGCAGGAGTAAAGTCTTCTGGAAAGGTTCTATCGGGAATAGGCTGATTTTTAGAAATTGCTTCTAAACTTGAAGCTAACCACTCTCCTCTTATGGGATCCCACGTGGTAAGTTCTTTGCGAACTGGTTCAAAATCCTGTTTAAAACGATCTTGTGCTTGCGCATTCGATGCTAAAACAGCAGAAAACAAAAGAAATGGTATAATTTTTTTCATATCCAAAGGATTAAAAGACGAACGCAAGATGCAAATAATATGCCACATAAATTCAATAACTAATCCAATCGTTTTAAATTTAAATCACCCTTCAATGTATAATTCATTGGAACAATTTCATCTAAGACATTAGAAGTATCGAAACCAAATTCTTATAGATTGGCATGCCATTCAACGAAGTTTAAAAATGAGATTTACATTAAAAAAGTATCTACACAAAATAGGTAATCTTCGATACCTTTGCACCTCTTCACTTTTCGGTACATATCTTGACCATTCTCAAAACTGGCAGCAAAATATTCCCAGTAGTGGGTCATTTTGATTAAAATATTACCTTGATTATTAGAGGATAACAAATGACGTTCAAGTAAGATAGTTAGAAACTCTTTAAACAGTTCATTCCGTTCTTCAGGAAATTCATCCGAATCTTCTTGGATCATTTCAAACAAAAGGGGATTCGCTATGGCACCACGACCAATCATAAAATGATTTATCTCTGGAAATAATTCCTTTACTGTTCGAAAACCTTCAACGGTTGTAATATCGCCATTGAACACCAATTTGTGCTTAGTCAATGGAATTACATCTTTGAAACGATCATAATCGCATGGCCCATTATACAATTGCTTGCCACAACGCGCGTGAACAATTAACTCGCTTAACGGATAATCATTTAATTTGGGTAAAATTGTTAAGATATCACTTGTATCCTCATATCCCATGCGCATTTTTATGCCCAACTTCATATCGAGTTTGGGTAGAACATTATCAAGAATAGAAAAAAGTTTGTCTGGTTTATTGAGGATGCCTGAACCAAGATCTCTTTTGGCGACCATCGGATAAGGACAGCCCAAATTCCAATTGATTTCATCATAACCTAAGCTTTTGAGGTAATCGGCCATCACCATAAATTCTTCTGCTGAACACGCCATTACTTGTGGTACAATCGTTTCAATTGGATTATTGGTAGGCAACACATCGATTTTCGGACCCTCCTTCATCGTTCCATCATGTGCCATTTTTAAATATGGCGCGTAAAACCGATCCACATCACCATAAACCGATTGAAAAGCAAAACGGAAATGGTGATCGGTGAAACTTTGTAAAGGGGCTAAGTACAAATAATTTCTATCGGCCATAGTAAAGAAAACTGACACAAAAAAATCCCGTCCAAATAGACGGGATTCAATTCTATATTAAGATATATTATCCACCGAAATCATCGAAACGAACGTTTTCTTTAGGAACACCCCATTGATCACACATGTTTGTAACAGCGTTATTCATCATTGGTGGTCCACAGAAATAGAATTCAATATCTTCTGGTGATTCGTGTTTCGTTAAATATTGGTCGATTACCACTTGGTGAACGAAACCGATAAAACCATCACCCTCATCATTGGTATCTTTCATTACTTTCCAGTTATCAGTTTCCAAAGGCTCAGAAAGCACAAGATAAAATTTGAAATTTGGAAATTCTTTTTCAAGGTCACGGAAATAGTGAATATAGAATAACTCACCTTTCGAACGTCCACCATACCAATACGTCACCTTTCTGTTTGTTTTGATTGTTTTAAACAATTCATACAAATGTGAACGCATTGGAGCCATACCAGCACCACCACCGATGTAAAGCATTTCTGCATCTGATTCATTGATGAAGAATTCACCATAAGGTCCAGAAATAACAGCTTTATCACCTGGTTTTAAGTTGAAGATGTAAGATGAAGCAATACCTGGATTTACTTGCATCCAACCATTGCGTGCTCTATCAAAAGGAGGTGTAGCGATACGCACATTCAACATAATTTTTCTACCTTCTGCAGGGTAAGAAGCCATAGAATAGGCACGAACAACTTCTTCTTCATTTTTCATTACCAATGGCCACAAAGCAAACTTATCCCAATCTGATTTAAATTTCTCAGGTTCACCTGGGTGATCTTGCGGATGAGCGGTAATGTCCATTTCTGAATATTTCACTTCGCATACAGGGATTTTAATTTGAATGTATCCACCTGCTTTGTAATCCATATCTTCAGGAATCTCAACAATAAATTCCTTGATAAATGTTGCAACGTTATAGTTAGAAACAACAGTAGCTTCCCACTCTTTAATACCAAGAACTTCTTCTTCAACATGGATTTCCATGTTCTCTTTCACTTTAACTTGACAACCTAATCTCCAATTTGCTGCAATTTCTTTACGAGAGAAGTGGGGGGCTTCAGTCGGAAGAATTTCTCCTCCACCTGAAAGAACTTGACACTTACATTGCACACATGTACCACCACCTCCGCAAGCAGAAGGCAAAAATATCCCAGCATTACTCAGGGTGCTTAATAAAGTCCCTCCACCATCAACTTCGATTTCACGGTCACCGTGATTGATATTAATTTTAATCTTCCCTTTAGGCGAAAGTTTAGCCTTCGCGAAAAGCAACATCGCGGTAAGTACTAGAGTAACGAAAAGGAAAATCGCTATTGTTACTGTCATTAAAACTCCCAAACTCATTATTTCCCAGTTTTAAAAGATGAATCTGACACATCAGCGCGTAATACTGAAGCATCCTCAATCATAGTTGTTCCTACTTTCTTTTCTTTCTTTGGTTCGTCAACATAAGTAATCCCCATGAAACTCATGAAAGCAATACCCATCAAACCAGTAATGATAAATGTAATTCCTAGTCCTCTAAGTGGTGCAGGAATGTGAGAATATCTAATTTTCTCACGAATGGCAGCAATAAAAATAATTGCAATTGCCCATCCAATACCTGATCCCATTGAGAATGCTGTCACATCTAAGAAAGTAGAATATTGTCTTTCTTGCATAAACAAGGCACCACCTAAGATAGAACAATTTACAGCGATAAGTGGTAAGAAGATTCCCAAGGCACCATAAAGTGATGGAGAAAATTTCTCTACTAACATCTCTACTAATTGCACAATCGAAGCTACTACTGCAATAAACATAATGAAAGAGATGAAGCTCAAATCAACATCTTTCCATGCTGGGTTTAACCATTCTAATGCACCTGCTTTTAATAAGTAATTTTCAAGAATCCAGTTTACAGGAACGGTAACTATCAATACAAAGATAACTGCTGCACCTAATCCAACTGCTGTTTTAACCGTTTTTGAAACGGCTAAATAAGAACACATTCCAAGAAAATATGCAAAAATCATATTTTCTGAAAAAATTGCCTTTACAAATATGTCTAATGTTGTTTCCACAATCTTTCGTTTTTATAATTAATGACTTTCTTGTAATGACTTATTTCTAGATCGCTGAACCCATATAATGATTCCAACAATAATCAAGGCCATTGGAGGTAAAATAACTAAGTTGTTATTTACGTAACCCATTGTATAGAGTCCAGTTTCTGACCCTGGAATTGCATTACCAAATACTTTAAATCCATATAAGCTTCCTGAACCGAATAACTCACGAACAGCAGCTACAATAATTAAAAGTCCAGCATAACCCGCACCATTGCCTATACCATCTAACAACGAAGGCCAAGGCTTGTTTGCCATTGCGTATGCTTCAAAACGTCCCATGATAATACAGTTCGTAATAATCAATCCAACGAATACCGATAATTGCTCAGAAACATCTGGTAAAAATGCTTTCAAAATTTCGTTTACCACAATTACTAAGGCTGCCGCAACAACCAACTGAACAATAATACGAATACGAGAAGGCATAATGTTTCTTAACAAGGAAATTACCAAGTTACCAAGTGCAGTAACGAAAATTACTGAGGCACCCATTACAACGGCTGTTTCAACTTTTACAGTTATGGCTAATGCTGAACAAATCCCTAATACTTGAACAGTAACTGGGTTATTGTCTGTTAATGGATCCGTAATAAGTTTTCTATTTTTTTTAGAAAACAATGGCTCACTTGGAGCTTTTGTTTTAGATTGAACTTCACTCATAACTATGATTTTTTAGTTTTGAAATAAACAGTATACGGAACTAAACATCTGTTTACCATTTCTTCAACTCCTTTAGATGTAATTGTACCACCAGTGATACCATCAATTTTATTTGGGTTAGCACCTGTGCCATCTTTTACAATTTCAAATGGAACAAACTCACCTGATTCATCAGCAATCACCTCATTCGCTTTCGTCCAACGATCAACGAAAAAGCCTTGTGAAATCTCAGCTCCCAAACCTGGTGTTTCACCTTGGTGGCCAAATGATGCCCCTGAGATTGAACGCATATCTTCGGAGATACAAAGATTTCCCCAGATTGGACCCCAAAGTCCCTTTCCAATTACTGGAATGATGTAAAGCGTCTTTCCATCTTTCTGAGCAATAAACATTGGATATTGTCTGTCTTTTACAGCAATATTCTTGTTTTTGTATTCTCCTTTGATATCAACACCAAATGCAGCTTCTTTGCCTTCAACACCTTCTTTTACAACGGTTCCCGTAGAAGTCAATAAAACGCCTTCTTTGATGTATTCTTCATATTTTTCTTCAGCATTAGTGCGATCAATCTTGCTCATTTCATCAGCACTTAATAAGGCTGATAAAATTTCGATTTTTTTCTTCACTCGACCATTAGCTTCTTGCTTATCCTTTAAACTTAAAGATAAAAAAGCCAAAACACCACCTACTACAACAACCATTATGGTAGCGAAGACTATGGTATAAACATTACTTTCTTTATTAATTGCCATGACTATGCAGTTTTAACACGTTTTAATCTTCGTTTAATATTCCCTTGAACAACATAATGATCAATAATAGGCGCCATAATGTTCATGAACAAAATTGCCAACATTACCCCTTCTGGATAAGCTGGATTTAATACACGAATTACAATAGCTAATAAACCTCCCAAGAAACCATAGAATATCTTTCCTGTTGCCGTTTGTGCAGCACTTACTGGATCTGTTGCCATGAAAATAGCACCAAATGCAAATCCTCCTATAACTAAATGGAAATATGCAGGTAAATCCAAATAAGGATTTCCACCAATCATGTTTAACAATAATCCCATTACTAAACCACCCGCAAAGAATGAGAGCATAATACGCAATGAACCAACACCCGTAATTACAAGTATGGCAGCACCAATTAAACAAGCCAAGGTTGAAGTTTCACCAATAGAACCTGGAATCATACCCATAAAGGAATCCATTAAGGAATAATTGTTTGTGTAGGCATCAAGGTTTTCAAAGACAGGTTTATCTGACATGAAAGAAGCTAAATCTCCAAGAGCCGTAGAACCTGAAACTCCATCTATTTCATTTCCTGCCAACCAAACTTTATCGCCTGACATTGAAGTTGGATAAGCAAAGAACAAGAACGCACGTGCAGTAAGTGCAATGTTCACAATGTTCATTCCTGTACCACCAAATACTTCTTTACCAATGATTACCGCGAAAGCTGTTGCAACACCAACCATCCAAAGCGGAACATCAGCAGGCATTGTTAATGGAATTAACATACCAGAAACTAAGAAACCTTCGTGTAATGAGTGACCTCTCAGCATTCCGAAAATGAATTCGATTAAAAGCCCTACTCCATATGAAACAACTAATAATGGTAAAACCACTCTCAGTCCAATCATGATTTTCGTTCCTTGGTCAGCCCAATAAGCTAAATCTCTGTTTCCACTTTCAGCGACCATTGCCCAGTGACCAGTATTATAAATACCGAATAATAGACAAGGTATTAATGCTAAAATAACCATCATCATGGTGCGCTTCAAATCGACACCATCACGAATATGTGATCCTTTTGTAGTAACCAATTTTGGTGTAAACGCAAATGTTGCAAGCGTTTCAAATAATGGATTCCATTTCTCAAATTTACCACCTTTGATAAACTTGGGTTCCATTTTGTGTATTATATTTTCTAAGAATTTCACTGTAACTGTTTTTATATTATTACATGCACTCTCTACCAATCAAGTCTAATCCTTGGCGGATTTTATCTTGAATATCAATTTTCGTAGTACAAACGTATTCGCATAAAGCGAAATCTTCTGGTGCTACTTCATAGATTCCTAAATTTTCCATTCCATCGATATCATCCGTTATCGCTGCTTTTACCAATTGCATCGGCAAAATATCAAATGGGAATACTTTTTCAAGTTCACCTGTTACCACGAAAGCTCTTTCTTCACCGTTCGTATTTGTATCCAATCTGAACTTCTTGTTTGGAGTTAAGAATGTAGGAAATGAGCGAGAATTGGAGAACTTATCAAAACCAAGACCCAACCAACCTGTTGTTAAGAAGAACTTGTAATGGTCTCCTTCAGGAATGACTGTAACTTGATTGTGGTAGTAACCTAAATTACCGTTACTAGCGATTCTATCTCCTGTCAAAACATTTCCACTGATATATCGAACGTTACCATCAGTTTTAATTTGTCCATTGACCAAATCATCAATAGAAGCACCAATAATCGTTTTGTAATATTTCGGTGCTATAACTTCTGAACCTGAAAGGGCAATTGTTCTTGTTGCATCAAATTTACCAGTATTAAAATAACGACCGATAATCAATACGTCTAGCGCATTTACTGTCCAAACAAATTCTCCCTTATTAACCGGATCAATATGATGGATCTGTGTTCCTACGTTTCCAGCTGGATGTTTACCGATTATTGTGTTGATTTGAACGCCTTTCGCATTGGCTAAAACAGAAGAGGACTTCTCTTTACCGTTTAATGTTAAGTGAACTTTACCAGCAGTTAGTTTTGCCAACGCATCCAATCCTGCTTGAAAATCACTCTCTTGTCCATCCAACAAGAAATTGTAATCAGGTGCAAGTGGAGAGCTGTCAAATCCAGAAACAAAAATAGCTTTCGGTGCATTTGAAGGAGTTGCGACAATATCTAACGGACGTTGTTTCACAAATACCCACAAACCTGCGTTGAGCATTGCTTCTTTCACTTGTTCTCCCGACAAACTTTCTATTTTCGCTGGAGATCCAGACACGTATTCTTGATTTGAATCAACAGAAATAATTACTTCCATAATCTTTCTTTTGTCTCCACGAAGAATTTGCTGAACCGTTCCACTAGCAGGAGTCGCACATTTAATAGATTCGTTGTACTTATCGAAGAAGATTATTTGACCAGCTTTAACCTGCTCACCTTCTTTAACTATAACTTTGGGGTTCAATCCATGAAAATCTGATGGTTTGATTGCCACTTGTTTCGGCAGACTTAAGGTTTGTACAACTCTTTCGGAATCGCCCAACAACTTAATATCTAATCCTTTTCTAATCTTAACAGTCTTTGACATATAACAAAGCGTTTTGTGATGCTGCGCAAAAATATAAAATTAGTAGCGTATGCGTACCTTTTGGATCACTAAGATTATTAGTTTTTGTAATTTAGAACAAATCTAAATAAGGCGGTTGACCGGTTTAATTATGTGCTGAAAATAAATATCATGAAATTATTACGTTTAAATTAATTTAATGTTAACAAAAAATATAAAAGTGTATTTTCAACTGATTTTGGAACCATTTAAGATATTTATTTGTTTTAATTCAAGAAAATATATAATTTTCAGTTCAGAAGTCATATAATCTATGAATACAGCAACAACTCAAGGTGTTCAAATAAGTGTTTCAATTCGATTTAGATCTGATTTATCTGATTTATTTCATAACAAATACTTTTTCAATTACCGCATTGAAATTCAAAACAATAATGCTTTTGACATTCAATTAATGCACCGTGATTGGTTTATTTTTGATTCGTTAGAAGAAGTCTCCTTTGTTAGTGGTGATGGAGTTGTTGGAGAGCAACCAATTTTGCGTCCTAACCAGAAATATGCTTATGTCAGTGGTTGTGAATTATCTTCTGAAATAGGCCAAATGAAAGGTTTCTACACATTCAAACGTCTTGAAAATGATAGCCTATTTCAAGTACATATTCCTCAATTTGATTTAATCTATCCCGGTAAGCTTAATTAATTTTCTTTTTGAATACAAAGAGGATCAATAAAATCGCTATTGTCAATCCTGCGATTATATATACAATATTCCATACTCTTTCTTGCGTTAATTCAGATTCAAGCAATTTCATTTGTTGGTCTTTCAAATCATTGCTTAACTCCATCTCCTTGATCGATTCAAGCAGTTCATTCGATAATGAACTTTCTTTTGCAACAGTTGTGTAATAAGAATCTTGAAGGTCTATATACTTATGCAAATAAATCAATGATAAGCCCGGTTTCTTCTGAACTTCATATAATTCGGACAAGGCAAACAAAGCATCCATCTCATCCTTCAATAAGTTGCGTTTCTGAGCGAAATCGAAACTCTTTTCATAATAAACACGTGCGTCTTCGTATTTGCCCATTTCAAAATACAAGCCACCAATATTAAAATAGGATTCGCAAATATACTTAGCATTATTCGTCTCCATTCGAATATCTAAGGCCTTCATGAAATACTCCAACGTCTTATCAGTTTCGCCTTTTTCAAAATAGACAATTGCCAAATTATTATAGGAATGTGCCACTTGCGCCTTAGATGACGACTTCAATCCGAAGTCTGCACTTTTCTGAAAATATTCCATCGCTAAGGGAATATTATTTTGCTGCTGTTCTATGGTTCCTAGCAAGGCATATGCATTCGAAACAGATTCCAGTTTACCCTGTTTTAATGCTTCTTTTTTGTAATGTTGGATAATTGCGGACGCCTTTTCGAAATTTTTTAACCCAATATAAGCTTGACCTAAATTGATTTCTGCTAAAAACGAAGAAGTTGGATCTGGACTATTCTTACCTGCTTTTAGCGATTTGAGATAATATTTTTCGGCCATTAAAGGAAGACCTTTATTCATGAAGGCGTTTCCAATTTCATTTAGGGTTTCTGTAATTATTACTTGGTCACCACTTTCTTCAAAATACTTGAGTGATTCTAGCAAAAACTTAATCCCCTTCTCTTGTTCTCCTGTTCGAATCAAAGCACTACCCAAGGTACGTTTACCAACATTCGTTGCAAAACCATTTCTTTTTTCAACACCTTGAAGTACTAAATCAAATCCTATTATACGCAATGAATCAAGGTTGTCAAGGATCAAAGGATTCCAAATTTCCAAGCCTATGGCCGCCTTTTTATCTAAATCACTGGTTTGGTAATACTTCTTAAGTTGTTCCTTGTATTGACCAAATACGGTTGTATGAAAAAAAAATAAAAAGAAAAGAAGTCCAGTTTTAGACAAAATAGTAGAAAGTTTTTGTTTACACATGGATTGTTGAATATATTCCATTGCAAGGATAACCAACATTCGTTACTTTTGCAAAAAAAATATTATTATGTCAAACGCAATTTTCAATGTTCCAAAAGCAGTGAATGAGCCTGTTAGAGGGTATGCTCCTGGATCTGTAGAACGAGATAATCTTTTGAAAAAATACAACGAAATGTACAATCAAGAAGTGATTGATGTTCCGATGTACATTGGAGGAAAGGAAGTGAGAACAGCAAACAAAAAACCACTTACAGCTCCACATGACCATCAAAAGGTACTGGGTCACTATAATGTTGGTGATGCCACTCACGTGCAAGAAGCAATTGATTCTGCTTTGGCAGCAAAGGCAGCTTGGGCAAATTTACCTTGGGAAGATAGAGCAGCTATCTTTTTAAAAGCAGCTGATTTGTTAGCTGGACCTTTCAGAGACAAAATGAATGCTGCAACTATGCTTGCGCAATCTAAAAATGTATTTCAAACTGAAATTGATGCTGTTTGTGAGTTGGTAGATTTCTTCCGATTCAACGTTCAATATATGACTCAAATTTACAAGGAACAACCTGAATCATTGCCCGGAATGTGGAACAGATTAGAATATCGTCCATTAGAAGGTTTTGTTTTTGCTTTGTCTCCTTTCAACTTTACTTCAATTGCTGCTAACCTATCCGCTGCACCAGCGATGATGGGAAATGTGATTGTTTGGAAACCAGCTGAATCGCAAATTTATTCTGCTCAAGTTATCATGGAATTATTCAAAGCTGCAGGTTTACCAGACGGTGTTATCAACATGGTAACAGTTAGTGGTCAAGTTGCAGGTGAAGTGATTTTCAAAAACAAGCATTTTGCTGGTTTACATTTTACGGGATCAACTGGTGTTTTCCGTCAATTATGGAAAAACATTGCAACTAACTTAGATGTTTACCGTTCTTATCCACGAATTGTTGGTGAAACTGGAGGTAAAGATTTTATCATGGTTCACTCATCTGCAAATCCAGCTGAAGTAGCAACTGCTATGTCAAGAGGTGCATTTGAATTCCAAGGTCAAAAATGTTCTGCTGCTTCAAGAGCTTATATTCCTTCGAATATTTGGCCAGAAGTTAAACGTATATATGTCGAGCAAGTGAATTCATTTAAAATTGGGAGTCCCGACGACACACGCAATTTTGTGAATGCAGTTATTGATGGAAAAGCTTTTGATAAAATTGCAGGATACATCGATTATTGCAAAGCACAAGCTGATGCGGAAATTATTACAGGTGGAAACTACGACAAATCAAAAGGATATTTTATTGAACCAACAACGGTAGTTACAACAAATGCGAAATTCCGCACAATGTGTGAGGAAATTTTTGGTCCAGTTTTAACTATTTACGTTTATGAGGCTGATAAATTTGAAGAGACCTTGACAATTTTGGACGAAACATCAGAATATGCGTTAACAGGTTCAATTATCTCCAATGATCGTTATGCAATTAACTTGGCAACGAAAAAATTAGAGAACGCAGCTGGAAACTTTTATATCAATGATAAGCCGACAGGTGCAGTTGTTGGACAACAACCATTTGGTGGAGCAAGAGGCTCTGGCACGAACGATAAAGCGGGTGCAGCGATGAACTTAATGCGTTGGGTAGCAGCTCGAACAATCAAAGAAACGTTTGTTCCACCTACAGATTATAGATATCCATTCTTGGGTTAAGAAATATAATTACTTTTAAGCGTCTTCTATTTTGAAGGCGCTTTTTTGTTTTAATTGAACATGAAAAACATCTTTAGAAGCTATAGTTTCCTCGCCGTTCTATTTGGACTCATCCTCGCAGTTACTGTCCGCGTGTCGTATTTCTCCAATAATTCTACCAACGGATACAATGCCACTACTTGGGACGCACTGGGCTATTACATGTATCTTCCTGGAGTTTTTATTTATCAAGATGTCAAGGAACTAAAATGGCTTCCAAAGGTTGATAGTGCATATCAGGTGAGTGGCGGTAGCTTATACCAAGCAAACCAATTAGAGAATGGAAATTTTGCCTTCAAATACCTCGCTGGTGTCGCAATATTGGAGCTTCCATTTTTCGCTATCGGTCATTTTTGTGCTTATTTAAGTGGAGAACCAATGGATGGATTTTCTTGGCCCTATCAATATGCAATTTTGTGGGGTGCCATTTTTTGGTTCTTTCTGGGACTCCTTGTCTTAAGGAAAGTATTACTGAAGTATTATTCCGAGAGCATAACTGCATTAACCTTGCTATTACTTGTTTTTGGGACCAACCTCATCCAATATGTAAGTGTTGATGGCGCAATGAGTCACAGCTATATTTTTCCACTTTATGCATTTGTTTTATGGTGGACAATACGATGGCATGAAACATTTTCTAGAAAATATGCTTTCTTAATTGGTTTGACGATTGGAATTGCAACCATTTCAAGACCTACAGAATTAATAATGCTTTTTATCCCCCTTTTATGGTCCCTAGACAATTCTGGAAAACTTGCTGAAAAATGGAAAATGACTCGTCTTCACTATTCGCATGTTTTTATTGCAATTTCAGGTGGAATAATCGGTATTCTCCCCCAATTGATTTATTGGAAACATGCAACGGGTTCTTGGATTTATGATGTTGGTAGCAAATGGAATTTTTTGAATCCATGGTGGCGCGTTTTATTCGGCTTTGAAAAAGGCTGGTTTATTTACACACCAATTACCATTTTCATGATTTTAGGTCTATTTTTCATAAAGACAAAACCTTTTCGAAAAGCGATAATTGTTTTTATCATCTTAAACCTTTGGATTATTCTTTCTTGGTCAGATTGGCGCTACGGAGCGAGTTATTCGGTGCGTGCCCTGATTCAAAGTTATCCAATATTCGCATTAGCCTTAGCTGCCTTCTTAGATTATTTTTACAAACGAAAAGTGCGTTATATTATACTATTTATTGGGATTCTTCTTTGTTCAGTGAATCTGATTCAAATCGAACAATACAATTCAACTGTGCTGCACTATGACCACATGAATAGAAAATACTACGCAGCAATATTCTTAAACCCAAGACCTGAACCATTAGATTATAGTTTGCTCGATACAGATGAACAACTTCCTAACGATCTGTTGGAACAATCAAACGTGAATTCAAAAACATTCCAGCAAAAGGAAGTATCAGCCGACTTGACAAAATCCACTATTATTGGTTCACTGCACATAAAAAATGAAACGTGGTTAGCAACAAAATGTCAATTCACCTCATCACTAGGATTAAAATCAGGAAATCTGGCCGTTTTAGCTTTTAAAGATGGCAAAGTATTGAAGGAGAAACATTTCAGGTTTGCGGTTCCTTTTGCAGCCGATCAAATTAATATGAGCTATGAAAATCATTTTAGTGTTCCAGAAAAAAGTGATTCTGTCATCTGGAAAATTGAATCTTTTGATCACATTAAAATACCATCATTGACATTGACAATCAAACAATACGTTCGCTAAGAAATAGTTAATGACATTCTTTTATACTCAAACAAAATTTAAATCATTGAATTATTCAGCTTGTTTTCTTTAAATTTGAACATGAAAATATTATTCGCACTTATAGCAATCACATTCTTCCTTGGGGGTTGCACTAAAAAATCTGCCGCTAAACAAGCTGTTGAAGATGATAAAATAATCCTTCAATACATCAGTGATAATTCGCTTTTAGCAACCAAAGCAAGTTCTGGTCTGTATTACGTTATTGATGTGCAAGGAACGGGAGCAAGTTGTCATTCGAGTTCAGATGTGAAAGTTGCGTACAAAGGTTATTTTACCAATGGTGAAGTATTCGATGAATCAACTAGTGGAATTACGTTTAATCTTCAGCAAGTAATTGAAGGTTGGACACTTGGAATTCCTTATTTCAAAGAAGGTGGATCAGGAAAACTTTTGCTTCCGTCTGCTTTAGCGTATGGTAAAAAAGGAACATCTGGAATTCCAGAAAATAGTGTACTGATCTTTGATATCGAATTGATTGAAGTACTCTAATTGGATCTCAATTAGCGCAAACACTTGAAATAATCAAAAGGCTCCAAGCATTCATTGCATTGGTAATGTGCTT
>JAIOZF010000089.1 GCA_021740745.1 Crocinitomicaceae bacterium
GATTAAAAGCAATAAATGAAAAGAGAATAAAAAGGAAAGTTAAGAAACGCATGAAAATTTTGTTTGAGCAAATAACGCTGAAGCCTCAAATTTATTTGATTCTAGTCGATTAATCAACTAAAATGAGATTGTATTTGCTTCTTTCTGCTTTCGGTGCTACTTTTGTTTACGAACTGAATCTTTTCTTAGTTCGCAAAAGGCTCCGTAGCTCAGCTGTCCTTTTAGGATTTCAGCCGAACTACGAACAAAAGGCTCCGTAGCTCAGCTGTATAGAGCACTGGATTTCGGCTCCAGCGGTCGGGGGTTAGAATCCCTCCGGGGTCACAAAAGGAACCTCGACTTATAAGTCGAGGTTTTTAATTTTACCATGATTAAACATATCGTGGAAATTTTGTGTTTAAGTATTTTCAACCCTAATTTATTAGTATGAAGCAATTAATTTTGTTAATCAGTTTATTTTTGGCTTTTGGATCAACTGCCCAATCCCTCGAACAATACAATAAAGAACGAATTCAAACCGATAAGCGCCTGATGATTGGCTTGGGTTCTTGGGCAACAACGAATTTCGTAGTAAGTGGCGTCGGTTGGGCAACAGTTCCGACTGGTGAGGCGCATTACTTTCATCAAATGAATGTGATGTGGAACACGGTGAATATTGGTTTAGCGATACCGGGATATTTAAAAGCTAAAAAGGCAAATACATCACTTTCTTTTTCAGAGACAATTCGAACGCAGCATCAAACGGAAAAAATCTTTTTAATAAATACAGGATTAGATATTGGGTATATGACTGGAGGATTGTTGCTGAGAAGTGAAGCAAAAACGAATAGCGATAAACAAGATCAATTCAATGGTTATGGCAGCAGCCTTTTGTTGCAAGGTGGATTTTTGTTTGTTTTTGATATAGTAGCATATGCTATCCATAACCGTCACTCGAAAAAATCGTTGGAACCGATGATGAATAAGATTGAATTGAGTTCAACAGGTCTAGGACTGAAGTGGAATTTGCAAACGAATGCACCTTCGACTAAAAAACGGTTTTTATAATATTTCTTTATCGCATAAAAAAGGAGCCATAAGTTGAAATATGGCTCCTTTTCTTACGTGTTTTTATAATCCTTTGATGAGATTGTCATAAACATCATTGAACGACATTCCATTTGCAGTTCTTCGTTTTGACAATTGTTTCAATTCCACCAAGGCCCAAAGCACAAATTCCATTAAAAACGGCATGTCAACTTCTGAAACATTCGGTTGATAACGCTTGATTAATTGCTTCAAGGGCTCAATTGCATTTAACGCTGAAGTATACGTTTTTTCATCCGTTTCATCATCTAATTCAAAGGCATCCGTTTCAAAAAACCAGCTTAACACATCATCATAAGGTGTTACTTGATCTTCTTTTTTCAGTTTTTCGATTTTTGGAAAATACATCAAAAAGAGCGTTTTGGTTGCTTCGCTAATCAATTGATTGGCCACAAACGATGTTCCTTCCTGTTCACCTTCATACACCAATTCTACTTTTCCAGTAATAGATGGAATCATTCCAATTAAATCGCTGAAACGTACGCTTGTTTCGTGCTCATTGTTCAGAATTGATCGGCGTTCGGCTGTACTTATTAAATTCTCATACGCTGTGATACTCATACGCGCACTAACGCCACTTTTATGATCGATGTATTCACTTTCGCGGGCTTCGAAGGCAATTTGTTCGAGAATATCTTTTGCTAATTCAGGAACATGCACCTTGCACAGGCGATTTTCCAATTTTTCAGCTTCTTGCTCGGTGATTTTTTTCGCTGTTTTAATGTCAGCTGAATAATGTGTCAAGATTTGAGAACCAATTCTATCTTTCAATGGTGTAACGATACTTCCGCGATTGGTATAATCTTCAGGATTTGCTGTAAAGACAAACTGAAGATCCAACGGAAGGCGCAACTTAAATCCACGAATTTGAATATCACCTTCTTCTAAAATATTGAACAACGCAACTTGAATACGCGCTTGTAAATCGGGCAATTCATTGATCACGAAAATACAACGATTGGCCCTTGGAATCATACCGAAATGTAAAACACGTTCATCGGAATAATTCAATTTCAAATTGGCTGCTTTAATTGGATCAATATCTCCAATCAAGTCAGCAATTGTTACATCTGGTGTAGCTAATTTCTCAAAAAATCGCTCAGATCGATGAAGCCAAAAAATCGGTGTTTCATCACCTTTTTCAGCAATTAGATCTTTTGCAAAACGACTCATCGGGTTGAATGGATCATCATTCATTTCACTGCCTGCAACTACAGGAATGTATTCATCCAATAAATTCACCATCAATCGGGCAATCCGTGTTTTTCCTTGACCTCTCAAGCCCAATAAGTTGATATTGTGTTTCGATAAAATCGCGCGTTCCAGCTGTGGGATAACGGTGTGCTCATAACCATGCATTCCTGGGAAAGTTGGTTTACCTGTTTTGAGTGATTCGATTAAATTATCTCTTAACTCCGTTTTGATACTTTTAGAAGTATATCCTGCTGCTCTTAATGCGCCAATTGTGTTGATTGTTGTGTCCATCGTATCAATTAATTCGTTTTTTTCTATTTGTTTCATAATCGTGAAAAATCATTTCTCCCAAACCTTTCAATCCAGTGTAAAATGCTTTTCCTTTGTTTGATTTTGTAAATTCCTCTATAAATTGTTGTAAGTAAGGATCTTGTGCGATCATAAAGGTGGTTATGGGAATATGCATTTTTCGGGCTTGTGCCGCCATGTTGTAACATTTCTCCACAATCATTTCATCCAAACCATTGCTGTTCTTGTAGTATTGACCATCGGGCATGCGTAAACAACTTGGTTTGCCGTCTGTGATCATAAAAATTTGCTTGTTCGTGTTGCGTTTACGACGTAAAATATCCATTGCTAATTCTAATCCAGCAACTGTATTGGTGTGATACGGCCCAACATTTAGATAGGGTAAGTCTTTTATTTTGATCGGCCAAGCATCGTTCCCAAATACAATTACATCCAAGGTGTCTTTTGGATAACTCGTTGTGATGAGTTCGGCTAAAGCCATCGCTACTTTTTTTGCTGGGGTGATGCGATCTTCACCGTATAAAATCATACTGTGGCTGATATCTATCATTAAAACAGTACTCATCTGTGATTTGTGGTGCGTATCTTCAACCACTAAGTCGTTTTCTGTCAAGCGAAATTCACCCATTCCATGATTGATTTGGGCATTTTTTAAACTTTCTGTAATTGATATGTGCTCAATTGAATCACCGAATTGAAAATCACGAAACTCACCGGTGGCCTCATCTCCTTGACCACTTTTTTTAGATTTGTGGTTTCCTTGTCCGCTCTTTCGGATATTTCCAAAAATTTGTTCCATGGCATTTTTCCGCAAAACACGCTCTGTTTTAGCTGTGATTGTCAATTGACCTTTCCCATCTGGTTCAATTTCTTCCCGCAAATAGCCTTTCTTTTTAAGATCTTCAATGAAATCTTCCATCGTGTAGTCATCGCTCGTTAAAGAATATTCTTTGTCGAGCACATTTAGCCAATCCAGCGCTTCATCAACGTCGCCCGAAGTATGTGTGATAAGTTCGCTGAAAACGTCAAAAAGTTTATCAAAATTTGATTGTTCAGGAGCTTCATATGGGGTAAATACATAACCAGACTTGAGCATAACGAGACCTTTATTTAGAAACAATAGGAGAGCTAAAAAGTTTTAACTAGTTCTTAAATATAACTACAACTTTCTTTGATTTTTCTTTGGATTTATAAACACGGAGTTGAAAAAAATGAAAACACATAAATATTCTGCAATAGAAATAATTGAACACACTAGAATTTAATTGTAAATTCTTAATTTTCAGTTTTAATCGTCAATTTAGCTTTTTTAATTTTCACAAGCTTGAATTTAACTGATTTAGAAAGATATTGGATGTTTATTCAAAAACATTAACCATTTATTTAATGAGCAATTATTAATTATGATTCGGCACCTCATTTTTATACTGTTTGTTATTTCGTTCAATCGTAGCATATTTTCGCAAACGAAAGCGCAGATAGATAAGTTGAATACTCAATTTTTTGAACTTTATGATTCCGATATAGATTTAGCTTTCGAAAACGTAAAGAAGGCGCTTCAATATTCAAAAAAAATTGGATATACGAAAGGAAAAGGAGCGGCATTGTATAGAATAGGTGTGGTGCACGATATTAAATTGAGACCAGATTCGGCTAAAATTTACATTCTTGATGGTATCAGTATTTTAAAAACGACTAAAGAATATGCGGAACTAGGAGATGCTTACAATAATCTAGGGGCACATTATTACTACCAATTCGATTATAACAATGCAATTTCTGCTCACGAAAAGGCAATAGATTTTTATTCTAAGTCAAACGAACCGGGAGGCGCTTCGAGGGCGTTAAACAATATAGGAATTTGTTACAAGAATTTAAATCAGAAAGACAAAGCTTTATTGACGTATAAGAAGTCCTTAGATTTAGGAGTAAAGCTCAAAGACTCGATGACAATCTCAATTGCTTATGCCAGTATATCAGGCTTGTATATTGAAGATAAAAAGTTTAATGAAGCCTTGGAATATAATCTACTAAGTGAAAAAAACGCACCATTTGGAGATAATTATACTCGGATAACAATTTTGTTTTCAAGGGGAGAAATATTCATGAATTTAGGCGATTTGAAAAACAGTGAATCTGCTCTGAAAGAAGGAATGAAGTTGGCAAGCACTTCTGGAAATTACGAACGACTGCAGTATTTTTATAAATCGATGTCTGAATTAAAAAGAAGGCAGAATAAATTTAATGAAGCTTTCCTTTTTATTAATAAGTATGATTCACTTCGAGACAAGATGTACGATAAGGATCGAAATGAGTTTATGGCTTTTTATGAGAAAAAATTCGACTTAACTCAGAAGCAACTTGAGAATACAAATGAAAAGTTAAAAAGAAAGGATTCTCAAGTGAAATTGGCTAAAAGCAAAAGGAATTTGTGGATTGCAGTCTTAGTTATTTTTATATTGTTGTGTTTGTTTCTATTTATGTTCTACGCTTTGAACGAGAGAAGGAAAAAAATTGAGTTGGATAAAAAACACATCGAAGAGGTCAACCTATTATCAAAGGAATTGCATCATCGAATTAAAAATAATCTTCAATTTGTTTCAAGTTTATTATCGATTGAAACGAGAGGGTTAGATGCTGAAACAATAGAACGGATTGACAGAGTAATTGATGCTATGCAAGTCATGTCAACAATTCATCAAACCCTATATAGTTTTAGCGAATGGGATAAAATTAATCTTAAGAATTTATTCGATTTACTTTCAAATCAAGGAGAGAAATTGAAAAAAGATTTAGTTTGTGAGTTTTCTACGCCAGATATTGAAATAGATATTAACACAGGCGTTTCAATAGGTTTACTCCTAAATGAGCTGATGACAAATTCCGTTAAACATGCATTTAGTTTTAATGAGAATCCAGTTATCAAAGCGGCTATTGTTCAAGATGCAAATGGATTCACTTTGTTTTATTCTGATAATGGATCGGGCCAAGATTCTGAAACGAATAGCAGTGTAACCTTTGGTTCACGATTTTTGAATATTTTGTGTAAAAAATTGGGCGGAGAATTACTGATTCAGGATTCTCCAACAGGGTATTCCGTTAAATTGCATATTACTAAAATTGAAACGCGTTGAAAATTCTAATAGTTGAGGATGATGTTTTCGTTCAGGAAGATTTGAAAGAAGTTTTAGAATCACTTGGGCACGAAGTAATTCATATTTGTGAATCATATGAGGAAGTAATAGGATGCTTAAATGAAGGTGAAGTTCCAGATATTGCTTTTATCGATATTCAATTAAAAAGCTCATTTGATGGAGTTGATGTTGCAGAATATATGCGAGAAAAATTTAAAACAAAGCTTATATTTCTTACGTCAATTACGGATGACCGAATTCTGCATAAAGCAGCTGTTTTAAAAATCGATGGTTATTTAGTAAAACCATTCAAATCACAAGATATAAAGGTTGCTATTTCAATGCTAGTAGATAATTCGAAGGTTCAAAATAAAGAGTATTTATTTTTGAAAGATGGGCATGAACAATTTAAAATTTTGATGAAGGATATTCTTTATGCAGAGGCAGAAGATAATTACGTTTATCTCTATTTTAACAATTCGCGAAAGTTGCTTTCAATGTCTCTCAAAACATTGGAAAAAGAATTACTAGAACCAAGATTTCTAAGAATACACAGGTCGTATTTGATTAATATGGACAATGTTGAAAGGGTTGGAGCAAATTATGTTACAATTGATAATAAACAGATTCCCATGAATGATTCCTCGAAAGTAATTTTAAAGCGACACTTGAATCTTTAATCACCTTAATTTTTGTTTTCACCTTATAAAACCCGGTTTTCACCCATTTTTTTTAATAGTTAAACGTTGTTGAAGTATTCTTGCCTTGAATTTTAACTAACGTAACATGAAAAACACTACCGTAATTTTAATTATTTTCTTAATTCATTTTGGTGTAAAGGCACAGTGGCAGCAAGTGGGTTCAACTTATCTTACATCTTCAATCACCTCGAATTGGGCACTTATTGAAGATGATGCGGGGAATTTATATTCAGCTTTTCAACCATTTACAGATAATTTTTTGTACGTTAAGAAATATGAGCTTGGAAGTTGGAACCAAGTTGGAGCCAGCGCATCTACTGAACCTATTAGTCAAGCTGATATGTCCATTGGCGCAGATGGTCTACCTGTGGTTGTTTACAGAAACTATAACGATAGTCTTGTTGTTCGAAAGTTTAACGGTACTTTATGGGAAACCATCGGTACAGGTCCATTTGCTAAAGGCGATTATCCAAGAATAAAAATTAATTCTGCGAACACAATACATGTAGTATTTAATAACAAAGCAGTTTTTCCATGGGGAACTTCTGTATACAAGTTTGAAGGTGGTATTTGGGGACCATTGCATGCACAATATGTTGAAAATCTTCAATCAGAATTTACTGACTTAGCATTTGATTCAAATAATCTTGCAGTTGTTTCTTTTCGCAGAGCGTCAACAGGGAAAATGTCAGTTTATAAATCAGATGGTAATACCTGGCAAGCAGCAGGTAACACTCAATTTTCGCCGAACAATGTTTTCTACGGCCGTTTAACTTTAGATAATAATGATGTTCCCTTTGTTACCTTCACTGATCAAAGTGTAAATCATAGAGGATCAGTCATGTTTCTCAATGGGACTAATTGGGAATATCTTGGAAGTCCTAATTTCACTGGTGAATGGGTTGATTATAGTTCAACTGCTTTTGACGATTCAAATGTTCCCTATACTGTATATAATGATGGATTTACACGATTAATGAGCTATAATGGTACATCTTGGGTTCAAGTTAGCGTAAGTCCAGGAAATGGTAGTGACCATCATTTAATATTAAATCAATATGGAAATCCAGTTGTATCGTATACAAATATCAATCAAAATTACAATTTGACTGTGAAACAATTATGCACACCAATTGCAGTAACCCAAGACATTATGCTATGTTTTGGCGAGATCTACGAAATCGACGGGCAAATATTTGATGAAGTGGGCACATATCAAGTTAATCTGTTAAGCGCTTCGGGGTGCGATAGCATAGTGAATCTAAATGTAACAGTCTTACCGCTGAATAATTTTAATCAGTCAGCTACGATTTGTGCTGGTGACATTTTTACCGTGGGGACAACTCAATATGACCAGTCTGGAGTATTTACTACCTATCTTCAATCCATAGATGGCTGTGACAGTATGGTTATCACTGATTTGACTGTACTAGCGCCAATAGAAACACAACAATCGGTGGAAATCTGTTCAGGAGAATCGTTCCAAGTTGGAACTACGGTATATACTGTATCGGGGACCTATAATGAAATTCTTCAATCCGTGCAGGGCTGTGACAGTTTGGTTATTACCGATTTGATTGTACAAGCGCCAATAGAAACACAACAATCGGTGGAAATTTGTTCAGGAGAATCGTTCCAAGTTGGAACTGCGGTATATACTGCATCGGGGACATATAATGAAATTATTCAATCCGTAGATGGTTGTGATAGCACTGTTACAACCGTTTTAACTATAAAAGAACCGATTGATTTATCTATAGTTTTAACGGGAAATGTTTTAACATCAAATCAAAATGGAGCGCAATATCAATGGATTGATTGTTCAACACTGAATGATGTAATAGGTGAAATTAATCAGTCATTTACAGTCATAGAATCGGGAGAATACAGTGTGGAAATTACCTTGGATGGCTGCACAGCAACTTCAGCTTGTCAACCAGTAGATGTTATTGGTTTAACTGAAATGAATATGGATTTTTTAATTTCTCCAAATCCAGCAGATAATTCTATTAAAGTCAGCGGTATTCAGTTTGATGAAATCACTGTTATGGATTTGAGCGGTAGAAAGCTAATTGTTCAAAAAATGTATAATCAGTATGATACGGAAATTGATTTGATGGAAATCAAGGCAGGTAAATACATTGTCGAATTAAAAAACAAAGACGCAATAATTGGTAGATCGATTTTTATAAAATTATAATGAAGTCTTTATCATAGAATCATTAAAAGCAAAACGCAGGCGAATTCACCTGCGTTTTTTGATATAATTAATTTCTTGTTCAAAACGAATAACCTGTCCACGTTCTTGTATTGACATCATACAGCCAAATTTTTTCATTTGCATAGGAGAATCGAAACATATCATGAGTGATTGCATTCGCTGGCAAGGAAACAACCGCTTTATAATTCCCTTTTAAATTAAATAAATAAACGCGTTTTGCTTCATAATCCAATATACCAAGTTCTTCACCTTTTCTTCCAGTGAAAATTACAGATGTCACGTTGATTGATGCAATATCGCACGGTAGATTAAAAAGTCTGATTGAAGGTAAAGCACTTCCTCCTTTCGCCTTGTATGCATTTATTTGCCCATCTTGGTAAAAATATACTTTCTTCTTTTTAGCATCAAACGCACCTACACTGTTGAAGTCTGGTTGATTTTGTCCAGCTGTTGTTATTTCAGCTTGAGAAGGTTCGCCATACGAACTAATGCCTGATCTAAAATAACCAGCATCGCCAGCGCAGTTTCCTTCTAAATTTTTTGTTTTTGGGTTAAACCACATACCTCGAATGTCAACCGATGCTTCACCATTGAATAACATTCTCCCATCTTCCGAAAAAGTTTCCAATGGAAAACTAGCATTTCCTGCAATGACAGCATAGTATAATTTTTTTGTTCCATTCCAAGCCACTGATGTTCCGTTCGTACCTTCTTCATTTGAAAAAGTTAAGCTTAATTGTTCGTTGGCTACATAGCTTTTTTGTGCTGAAACTGAATAGTTCATTGATACTAGCAACATACTCAATATCAACAGAGAATTAATTGTCTTTTTCATTTTTTAGTGGTTTAGATTAAAAACAAATTTAGAATGAATTACTTATTCAAAATCGTTTCTTCGCAATTTTTTTATTTCGGCATTGCGCTTTTTTGCAAGCAAACGACGTTCTTTAACGGCCTTCGAAACTTTTGTTACTTTTCTTTTTTTAATCACTACAAAACACGCATCAATTAATTCATGGAATTTTGCAATTGCGGCAATTTTGTTTCTCAATTGACTTCGTTCAGTTTGACAAATAACCTGCAAAATTCCTTCCACTGTAATGCGAGCTGCCAGTTTATTGGTAATGATATCTTTTTGCTCCTCAGTCAAGATTTTTGAATTCACAACATCAAAATCTAACTCCACTTTCGTCGAAACTTTATTTACGTGCTGACCTCCACTTCCTCCACTACGGGAAGTTTTAAAGGTAAATTCAGACTCGAGTAAATGCTTTAAAGGCTTCATAGGTTAAAGGTAGGAGATTTTTACCGAGAAATAAGCATTCTAGAATTGTCTTTTCTTTTTAGAAACAATAGATAATTATATCCTCCCCCTTAATCCCCCTCCAAAAGGGGGAAACCTATTTGTAAATAATATTTATTGCCAATTCTGAATTATGTTTTTAAAAACCATTATAAAAGATTGATTTGTTCCTGTGAGTAAATCCTCCCCCTTTGGAGCGGTGCATTAAGCCTGTCAAAATGGGGGAGGACATTTCTAATAATTTTAAATCTTACATCTTCAATGTCAAACGAACAAGGAAGTTTCTTCCCGCTTGTGGATAGTAAAAGTTCTCAATTATGCGTTTTCCACCAGAAATGTATCCCCAAGAATAACCATTGTTTGCGTAGTTAAAGTCCAACAAATTGTTTGCTAAAACACCAATTTTGATTTCCTTGAATCCTTTGTCATAAAT